>JAOUHV010000017.1 GCA_029884425.1 Gammaproteobacteria bacterium | reverse complement strand
CGATGATAGTGTGGCAGCTGCCATGTGAAAGTAGGTTATCGCCAGGCTTCTATACCCAAACCGCCCCTGTCTTACGACAGGGGCGGTTTTCTTTGTGCGGGCGAAAATGCGGTAGCGGTTTTTAACCGTAAAAGTTACCTGTCACAAGCACGCACTGCGTGCGTTTGCTTTTACCTTGAGCTCGTTTTATCTCGGATGCACAATGTGGCTTCCAGTTGTCAGTCATCTATCATCCAAAATATTTACCTGATATAAATCTGGTTTTTGGGGAAGTATTTCCTCATGGGCTTCAGACTAAATTAGGGTGCGAGCATGGTTACTTTTTTGAACATTTCCCGTCCATTGCGGACGTTCACTATCATCGCTGCTATCCCTCTGGCTGGGTGTATTAGCGAGAACGGGTCCGACTGTACACAGGTGCAGCAGCAATTGGATAGTGCCAATCTGCAGATCACCGAACTGCAAAAAAATAGCGCTCTCAAAGTATGGATGCCAATTCCGGACTTGGCGGTAAAGCGTGGTATTTCGAATGTGACGATTCTGGCGCATGCAGAGAGTTTGGAAATTGCCATTGCTGATAACGACAATGCCCGGCTGGTGTTTGCCCATTTGCTGATGCTGACCCCGCCACAATATGACACGGCACTGTGGCCTTCGCTGCTTTCTGTGGCTGCGGGTGATCCGGCCAATCTGGCGATATTGCGCGATCAATTGTTGGTGGAAGTGGCAAAAGGGACAGCTATTCGCGACGCCTATATTGCTCTCGGTGGTGGTTTGGGCATGAGTTTGGCGGATTTGAATACCTGGAATCTGATGTAGAGCTTTTTGGCGGACAATTGCCAGTTGGTAAACAAATTGGTCATCGACGCAGTGGTTGCCTGTTTTGTGTTAGTTTGAACAATCTGAATTTGTTGACTGGGGAGAGTTATGGAACGTTGGCTGCGATGGTGTGTTGCATTGTTGATTGGTGCGGCGAGTGCGGTTTGCCATGCGGAAAATTTGTCGGGACCGAGGATTGGTGTGACCGTGTTATCGTCGGAAACGTTGGCGTTTGCGCGTTCTCATGATTTGTATTTGTCCGACACCATTACTCAGTTTGGCTGGCAATTTGAGCGGAATTTTTTCACAACCAATCAGGGCCCACAGGGAATCACTGCGCTAGTACCGTTGCTGGGCGGGGCGGATCAGGGGGTGTTGTTGCCCAGTGTTTCCTGGGTGACGGGGCTGCGTATGCCCAGCGGCTATGAATACGTTATTGGGCCTAATGTTTCCATCAGCGGAATCGGAATGGCGTTTGCGATGGGTAAAACATATCGCGTTGGCGAGGTTAATTTCCCGGTGAATTTCAGTGTGGCTACGTCCAATAAAGGCTGGCGTGCGAGTATTTTGTTCGGTTTTAATTCGGTAGAAAATGCGCGAAACTGAGTAGTTTTCTGCGACTAAATGTCATCAGAGGGAGTCGTATGGCCAAAAGTCAGTTGTTCCGAAAAGTGAAACAGGCATTCCGTTTGGCCCGTATGGCTAATGCACACGGCATCTCAACTCAAGAAGCCATGGTGCGACGGGATGAGGCGACTTTTTACTTTCGGCAGCATCTGCTGGAGCGTCGCAAGTTTTTGAAAATTTCTGGTGCATTGGCCGGTGCAACGATGTTTCCTGAGGCGTTGCTGGCAGCGGATAGAATCAAAACCAAGGCGCGTATTGCCATTGTTGGCGGTGGCACGGCGGGAATTGTGTGTGCAGCGGAATTGGCCAAGCAAGGTGTGACAGCGACCATTTACGAAGCCAATCCGCATCGCCTGGGCGGGCGCATGTGTTCGAGCCGGCGCATTGCCGGCAAAGTGATTGAACGCGGTGGTGAATTTGTTGATTCAGAAAATCCGTTGCTGCTGGCCTACGCTAAACAGTTAGGATTAACGCTGGAGGATGTGGAAGATATTCCTGGCGAGAGTTTTTTCTTTTTGAATGGCAAGGCGCATTCAGAGGAAAGTGTGGTTGAACAAATTCGGGTGTTTGCCAAACGCATTGCGCCGGATCAGGCCAAAATTCATGAGCCGACATTCTTCAAGCATACCAAGGTAGAAGTCGCGTTAGACAGCATGGATTTGGCCGCCTATCTGGACAAACATGCTCGCGATTTGCCATTGGCCAGAGTGGCGCTGGATCTTGCGTGCAATATCGAGTACGGATTGGAAACCTCGGAACAGAGCGCGCTGAATTTATTGTTGTCGCTGGAAGTTGACGATGAATTTTCTCCGTTGGGGATTTACAGTGACGAGCGTTATCACATCACTGAAGGTTCGGATCAAATTCCCATTCGTCTGGCTAAAACCTTGCCCGGAAAAATTGAACAAGGCATGCGTCTGACGCGCTTGGCGCGCAATGGTCAAAATCAATTTGAATTGTATTTCAATAATTTGCCAACTGCGGAAATCGCCGATGCAGTGGTGCTGGCAATCCCGTTCACTGTGTTGCGTACGGTCGAACTGGATGCATCGTTGAAATTGTCAGCGGATAAAATGCGCGCGATCAATACGCTGCGATATGGTGATAACGTCAAGACCATGTATGCGTTTAACGGTCGTCCGTGGATCAAGGCTGGTAACAGCGGAGATGTGCTTAGCGATTTGCCTCAGTTGCAAAATACTTGGGAAACCAATTGGTCGCAGCACACGGAGGTGGGGGTGATTACCAATTATTCCGGCGGCAATCTGGCGCGACGCTTACAAGGTTCGCTGAATGGTTCTGCGGGAAATTGCAGTGACTGTCATGGTGAAGGCAGTAGTTTCATGCAAATCAAACCAAATGTTTTACAGGCTCAGGCAGAGCAATTCTTGACTGATTACGACAAGGTCATTCCCGGCGCGAAGGCGGTTGCACTGAAAGACAGTGAAGGTCGTTATGTGCTTGAGCGTGCGCATTGGAGTGCACAGCAGTTCAGTCGAGGTTCGTATGTGGGCAATCAGCCTGGTTATTTCACTGGCATTGCCGGTCTGGAAGCACAATCGGCAGGCGCACTGAAATTTGCTGGCGAGCACACCAGTTCGTTTTATGATTGGCAAGGCTACATGGAAGGTGCGGCGATGTCCGGTGTCGCCGCTGCGAAGGAATTACTGGCCGACATTCGCGCGCGTCGTATTTCGGGATAGGATGGCTACTTTGTTTGGTGATCAGGTTTGCGTATGACATTGGCGGATAAAATCAGGCAGCGTGAAAGTGGTATTGTGCTTTACGGCATGGTGCCGCCCAAAGCGGATACGGCAGAAGATAAAGTGCGTGAAATTGCCGCCAGGCAGGTTGAGCGTTTACTGGGATTGCCCATTGATGGCTTGGTGTTGTACGACATTCAGGACGAAGCCACGCGCACCGATGACGAGCGTCCGTTTCCATTTATGGCAACTCTGGATTGTTTTGAATACAGTCGCCAACATCTGGCGTCGTTGCCAATGGCAAAAATTCTGTATCGCGCCGCCGGAAAATACAGTCGGCAGGCGTTGAGCGATTTTTTGGTTAATTTGTCAGCAACCGATAGCGCGACGGTGTTTGTTGGCGCCGCATCGCGGGATCAGCCAGTCACGATGAGCATGCGCGAGGCGTATGCGTTGAAAGCTGCGCTGCGCCCCGATGTGTTGCTGGGCGGCGTGGCGATACCTGAACGGCATCAGTTGAAAGGCGATGAGCATCAGCGCGTGTTTGGCAAAATTCAGCAGGGTTGTTCGTTTTTTGTGACGCAGGGTGTGTATGACGTTAATGCTACCAAGAATTTTCTGTCCGATTACTATTATTTCGGCCGTGATCACGGAATCCCGCTGGTGCCGATGATCTTAACGCTGACGCCGTGTGGTTCGGAAAAAACACTGCAATTTATGAAGTGGCTGGGAATCAGTATTCCTCGTTGGCTGGAAAATGATTTGCGTTACTCAGAGGATATTCTGCAAAAATCCGTCGATGTCTGTGTGCAAACCTGGCAAGAACTGCAGGCGTTTGCCGCAGAAAAAAATATTCCGCTGGGAGTGAACGTGGAAAGTGTCGCAGTGCGCAAAGTCGAGGTCGATGCCTCCATCGAGTTGCTGCAGCGAATTCGGCGCGGATAATAAATCAGAGTCTAGCTCATGTCTTTATATCTTCCTGAATCGGCTGCGGCCTGGGGGCAAGCGACGTTCGCGCAAACACTGCAGCGCGAGGTGGCAGGCTTGGGGCTGGAAGTTTTACCGCTGCAGTCGCAGTTACGCTACTCTGCCTATGCGCTGCCCGACGATATCAGCACGATGTTGTTGAGTGCGGAACTGCAATCCGGTTGGTTGTCGCTGCATGTAGGCGTGTTTTTTAAAGGGGCGATCCCTGGATGTGCCTGCGCGGATGATCCCACCCCGGAGGAGACCTACAACGAATATTGCGAACTGGAAATTCGGCTAAATTTGGAATCCGCCCAAGCAACATTGGTATTGTGGGACGGATACGCGGCGGGATAGGCTGAGCGTTTTTTGTTCGATTTGGCGCCAGATTCGCCAGTTATGCGCTCGAGTGACTTGACCCTGGCAAGGGCTGCCTGTAGTGTGACTGTCGCTGACCGGTTTGCGGTATCCAGCGTAGTAGACGTAATTGATGTTCTGGAGGAAATGATGTCTGCACCTAAATTGGAAACATTCGATAGCCCATGGAGCGCTGTGGGTATCCCCTTGTTCGTACTGATGGTGGTTGCTGTTGGTTGGTACATGACCAGCGTGTAAGCTGATTGCCGGTACGATAAAAAAGGCCCCTTAGGGGCCTTTTTGCGTTTTAAGCGGCCAAGGTTGCGCTCAATGTCCTTGTGAAACATAATGGATTGGTTGCCGTTGTTCTCGTTAGAGGAGTCTTGCGTGAGTGCCCATAACAAGATTGATTACCTGGAAATGCCAACCACCAACATGGAGGCGACCAAGGCGTTTTTTGCGGAAGTATTCGAGTGGATGTTTATGGATCATGGTCCTGAGTACGCCAGCTTTTTGGGCGAGGGAATTAACGGAGGGTTTTACGCCACGGACAAAAGCATGTCGACCCGCCACGGTAGCGCGCTGGTGGTGCTCTACAGCAAGGATCTGGAGGCCAGCCAGAGGCTGATAGAGCAGCACTGCGGCAAGATCACCAAGCCGACCTTTTCCTTCCCTGGAGGGCGGAGGTTTCATTTTGAGGACCCAACCGGCAATGAGTTCGCGGTTTGGTCGGAGTAGTTTATAGAGAGGATGTGCAATGAAAAAGTGGCTGGTCTGTGCGTTATTGGTTTGTTCGGCGTCAGCGATGGCGGAAGAGCGCCAGCTGTTGGTGACGGGGGAGATGGACTCCGGCGGCCTTGGTGGTCCGATGGTTCGGATGACTCAGCTGCAAGGGGAAGATCATTTGATGGTTGGCGGCTATGGTGCCTGGTTGGTAAATCATCACTTCTATCTGGGCGGTGGCGGTTTTTCCAGCATCAAGGATGTGGGTGATTACGGCAACTTCAGCTATGGCGGGTTATTGCTTGGCACATTCATTCGCCCCTTTGACAGTGTGCACTACTACGCGGATTGCTTGATCAGCTCGGGTGATTTGCAGGAGTCCAGTGCCGCCAATTCAAATCTTCCGGTGCGCAGTGACGGGGTGATGCTGCTGGAGCCGTCAGCTGGCGTTGCCATGAACGTGGCGAAAGTGGTCAAGGTGAATGCCGGGGTGTCCTATAGGCATGTCAGTGGCGTTGACTATGCGGGGATCTCGAACAGCGATTTGAGTGGTACATCCTTCAATATCAGTGTCGTGTTCGGTGTGTTTTAGCCCCGTTTCGCTACTTTGGCAGAATTTTCGGAATCAATACGCCATCAATGAAAAATGCCGAGGTAAACGGGTTGGGATATTTCAGCACCAGGCGGATGTTGTCCGCTTGATGAAACGCTTCCAGAAAATAGTGTGAAACCTGCCCTGTGTCATCGACTCGCGCTAGGCGAGGGATCAGGGTGATGCCCACAGCCTGAGTGAAGTCAATTTCCCTCGCTCGATAGTAATAGTCCTTTTTAACCGAGGTGTTATTCAGTATCCAGTAGCGTACGTCGGGGTAGGGCGTTTCTCCGACGGTGGTTGGCAGCAACTGAAAACAAACCAGGGTGTCCGTGCCTACTGAAAATCGGCAGTTCACCGGCATCCAAAAACTCAGCCCATGAGCAGTAAACGGCGTGGTGAGATTTAGGTCGCGTACATTGGGCTTGCCTCGCTCTGCTGCCAGATCGACCGGGAAAGTGAGGATATTTTTATCGCTAGTGCTTTGTTCCATAAAACCCCGCAAGTACACTGCTTTTGCTATGGTTAACAGATGTCTAGCCAGTGTAACTTATTGATTTAGGGTGGTTTAATGGATAAAAAAATATTTTTTAATTGAAAAAAATCGAACGTTCACAATCCGGGGTGAATGACATTCGATTTTTTTATATTAAACTAAATCAATAAGTTACAAAAAACACACTCTTTTACAGGTTCCTTTGGGCGATGCATGCTAGGGCTGGTCGATTTTTTTCGACCTGCCTTTGAATCATTCCTATAGGAGAAAAGAGATGAATGTTGTTAAATTGAATAACGAAAATACCCTGTTTTTTGTGAGTGGAATGTTTGCGGGGGGGTGGATGTGGCAGGATACCTATCCCAAGATTCCTAATGCGTCACGTTGTTACATCATGAGTGAGCCGCTTAGCGAGTTGGGTGGTTCAGTTGGCGAGTTGTCGGATAAAATTATCGAAGCGCTGACCAAGATTGATGAGCCCGTGACCTTGGTGGGGAATTCGCTGGGGAGCTACGTTTGCATGAATGTCGCCGCACTGGAGCCTGACCGGGTCAGTCGGGTGATCATTTCCGGTTCAGCAGGGTTTGGCGAGGCGATTCTGCCGATTCGCTTGTCGCGACACAATGCGATGGAGACGGCGCGAAAGCTGGGTGATTTGATCATGTTTGACCGAGATCTTTTGCCTGCGGAGATTGTGGAGCGGACCGCAGAGGTGTTTAGAGATAATTTGCGGAATATTGCAGGTTTGATGAGGGAGAGTAACGCCTTGCGGGCGGTGGATATTTTGCCGAATATTCGTTGCCCAATTCACGCTATTTGGGGAAGGGATGATGTGATTACTCCCTTATCGGAAACGCTTGAGGCATTTAAGCAGTTTGATATTTCATTGAATATCATCAATCAATGCGGACATAGTCCCATGTATGAAAAACCAACTGAGTTTGCGGCACTGGTAAATTCTTGCCTGCCATTGAGCAAGTATTTGCAGGCTGCGTAAGGTAAATTAGTTTAGGCTCTGCCCTCTTGCCGGTGGATGTGGCAGGAGGGCAGTTGTGAATAAAGTGCAACATGAATCATCAATAAAAAAGGAAGGCTTGCATGATGGAAACATGGATTTATGCGGTACTGCCGGCGTTGTCGGCGTCCGGTTGTATTTATTTGTTAAAGCGGCTGTTGGCAAAGGGCGTGGCGCGGGAGTCGATTGCGCTGTTTGCCAATCTGGGGGTGATGAACATCGTAACGGTGCTGTTTTACCTGACTTGGCCGTTTTTCCCTAACGACATTGATTATGTTGCGGATGCTTATTTAATTTCGGTTTACTTTATGTGTGCGCATCTGTGGTTGTTTGCCGTTTCGCTTTCTGGCAAACCCGTCAATTCGATGCTGCGCAATGCGCTTTATGCCGTACCTGTGCTGTTGACGGTGTTTCACCTGGCGGGTTTGATGGTGGATGATTATCGCGTTGAACACTACGCCATTTTGCACAATGACGGCGTGCTGGGCTGGAGTTTTGATTTGTTTGCGCTGTTAGCCGCGATGGCGACCATCGCGACATTGTGGCGGAATGTTCGCGTGCATATGGAGGATAAAGTGGTTGCGTCACGCAATATTGTGGCGCTGGTCTCGTTTGTGCCATTGATAGCTGCGCTGGTTGTGGTTGATTTGTTGTCGCGCACGCCGTACGCAATACCGGTAACTATGATTGGTCCGATGGTCATTTTGTATGCAGCCGTGGCGTTTTATTACCTGCATCGTGAGCGGGTGGTGTATTTGTCGGTGGGGATTCGCTTTTTTATGCATCGCCTGAAATTGGCGTATGCGCTGCTGGAGATTGGCAACACCAAGTCGGATATGCGTGGATATACCAAGGCGGTGGAGAAACAGTTCATTCTTGAAGCGTTGGAAAAACACCAGGGAAAAATCCAGGAAACGGCGGACTATCTGGGGATGAATCACACGACCTTGCGTAACAAGATCAAGGAATACGACGTAGTTATTGATCATAGTCGCAGCGTGATCGAAAAATAGCGCAAACATCCCTGGTTGAGGGCAGATCAGAAATGATTAAAACTCAGCTGGGGATTTCGTAGCGACCAGCGCCAACGTAGCGCTTGCGCCAGTAGGGGTCGTCCAGGCGTGCATAGCTGACGCGTTTGCCGGTAGACGGCGCGTGAATGAATTGGCCGTCACCGCGATAAATGCCGACGTGGGAAACTGCTTTGCTGTTGAGGCGGAAAAATACCAGATCGCCAGCTGCCAGTTCCTGTTGCGCAATGCGACGGACCTGACGGAATTGTTCAATGGCGCTGCGCGCGATCTCAACTCCTAATTGACGATAGGCATAGTAAACCAGACCGCTGCAATCAAAGCCGCTGCTGGGAGAGCTGCCGCCGCGCCGATATGGCGTATCGATGACAGACATGGCAACGATCACCGTTTCCGGCAGAGGAGCAGGTGCCTCAATGGATGCCAATTCGCCAGTCTCGCGAGGTGTGAGACTGCTGCAGGCAGACAGCAACGCGGCTGCCAGTAAAACAGGCAGACCACGGCTGCAACGAAAAGGGCGGAGTAGCGTTATCATCTTGGGATTATAGGCAAATACCAGGCCGGTTGTCATGCCTTAGTGACTGAAATTATGCGATATTTTTGGTGTTTGCTGAATAATTGCGCAGGAGCGACAGTGTGCCGATCGTGTGTCTGATGGCGGACGCTGGATTCGTTCGCAGGTTTCGGGTTTGCGAAAAACAATTTTCAGTACCGTAGACGTTTGGCCGGGTGTAGCAAACGATTTTAATACACCGGTTCGCTGACATTGTTGGATTCGTCATCCTGCGGATTGCGGTCAGTAGGCATGCAGCCGCCGAACAATACGGCGATCAACAGCAGGGTGGAAAGGAATAGTTTGTTTTTGCTGGGCATCAGGGCACCTGTTCGAATAAAGTAAAAAGTTCGAATTCGGAATAAACACGCCAAGTATACGGCATGTACGTGCTCAGCTATAGCTGTTTGCACAGTGACTGCGCTTGTTTGGCGTAGTCACCGCTGAGTACGAAGCCTTTAAGTCGTTCAGCATCGCGAAACAGAGCCTGAATATGGTTGTCTTGTTGCAAAATCTGCCATTGTCCGTGTGCGTCACCGGGAGGCAGTACGCTGATGGGGAGGGCTGCGGTTTTCACTGCTACCGGCATGGGAGGAAATTGCACCGGTGTTGCGTCTCCGGCCAAGGTTTTTGCCAATGCGCGGGCGCTGTGCATCAGTGGCAATACAAAGGGCAGCACTTTTCCATTAATTTCGGCACAGTCACCCAATGCAAAAATATGTTTGTCTGAGGTTTGTAGAAAATCGTCGACGACAATGCCGCGATTTGTGTCCAGTCCAGCGTGTTGTGCCAGCTGGGTATTGGCGCGCAGGCCGATGGCAGAGAGCACCACGTCGCTGTGCAACACTTCGCCGCTCTCCAGTTGTAACTGAATCCGTTATTGGTTTTGTCGATGCGTTTCAGGCTGGTGTTGAAATGAAATGTGACGCCGAGCTTTTGCAATGCGGACTGTAGAGCCTGCCCAATCTGTTGCGGCACCAGTTGTCCCAGTGGCCAGGCGTTGCGATCAATCACATCGACCAGCAGGCCGGCGTTGGCCAGATCATTGGCAAATTCACTGCCGATCAGGCCAGCGCCAAGCAATGCGACTCTCTTTTTGCCTTGCAGCTGGGCGCGGAAGATTTCGTAGTCGCGCAGATTATTGACCGACAAGATGGCATCGCTGTCACCGTCAATGTCGGCACGAAACGGTGTTGCTCCGACGGCTAACACCAGTTGTCGATAGGCCAGCGTTTCATTGTTTAAAACGATGCGCTGTTGTTTTGGCTCAATGGCCTGTACGGTTTGCCCGGTGATGATGCGGGCATTGAATTGCGCTGCCATTTTTTCTGCATCAGCACTGGCCAGAGCCGATGCCTCCTTGCCCTGGGTGAGGGCGTTGGAGAGCATCGGTTTGGAGTAGGCACGGCCATCATCGGCAGTAATGATGGTCAGCGGTGTTGTGGCGTCCAGCTTGCGAAACTCGCGCGCCAGCGAATAACCCGCCAGACCACTGCCGATGATGACAATAGGGGACATCGTTATACCTCGACCATTTCAAAATCGTCTTTGCTGACACCGCAATCAGGACAGCTCCAGTCAGCGGGGACGTCTTTCCAGCGGGTGCCGGGTTCAATGCCGTGGTCGGGATCGCCGGCGCTTTCGTCATAGGTGTAGCCACATACGATGCATTGGTAGACTTTCATGTTGATTCTCCTTGTTTTGTGGTGATTACTTGCTGACCTTGGCCAGCGTGTCGCGGTAGTGGTTGGCGTGGCGCTCTTCTACTTTGGCCAGGGCAGCGAAACGTTTAGCGGCTGTCTCGAACAGTTGCGCATGCTGTTTTGACTCGCTGATCTGCTCATCCATTTCTTTGACCGCAGCGTGATCTTTTTCTTCCAGGGCGGTGTGGCGGAAGGCGGGGTACATTTCGGTGTATTCGTAGGTTTCGCCGTCAATCGCCATTTGCAGCATTTTTTGCGGGGTCAGGGTGTGCTTGGGATACAGCAGATCCAGATGGCCAAAGGCGTGGGCGGTTTCTTGTTCGGCCGTTTGTTCAAATACTTCGGCTACGTCATTTGCGCCCATTTCGCGGCAGAGTTTGGCGAAATACAGGTATTTGCGGTTGGCCATGGATTCGCCGGCGAAGGCGGCTTCCAGGTTTTTCACGGTTTTGGCGGTGCTACTGTTCATGTGAGGCTCCTAGGTTTGGGTGGGACTGACAGACACTGTAGCGGGTTAAACCATGATTGGTGAAATTGATTAAAATTGAATCTGTAATCGCTTTTGTCGAAGAAAGCCCGGCGCGGTGGCCGGGCTGAGAGGGGGGATTACTTCTCGTCACCCACCATGCTGGTGCCGGCTATGCCGGGCAGGCGGGGCATGGTTTGTTCAGGGAAGTCGCCGGTCAGGCTTTTGAGGAAGGCACTGAGGTCGGCAACCTCTTCGTCACTCAAGGTTTTGTTCAGCTGAGTGGCACCCATGACGCGGATGGCCTCGCCCAGGGTTTTCACCGAGCCATTGTGGAAATAGGGCGCGGTGGTGGCGATGTTACGCAGACTAGGGACGCGCCAGACGTTCATGTCCTCTGGCTTTTTGGTGACGCCAAAGCGGCCTTGGTCTGACTTGAGGTCATATTTCTGGGTGTATTCGCTGTCGTGGGTGGGGAACTTCTGGTAGAAACCCTCACCGACGGCCATTTCCGGGCCGGCAAAATTGGCACCGCTGTGACAGCCGGAGCAACCCAGCTCTTCAAAGCGCTTCATCCCTTTGACGGCTTGTTCGCTCATGGCGGTTTTGTCACCTTTCATGTAGCGATCAAATGGGCTGTTGCGAGTGATCAGGGTGCGCTCGTAGGCGGCGATGGCTTTGGCCATGTTGTCGTAGCTGACGCCGCCAAATACAGCTTCAAACTGTGCCTTGTAGCCGGGGATGCTGGACAGACGATCTTCTACTGCCTTGGCAGAGGGCATGCCCATTTCGATCGGGTTCAAGGGTGGGCCCTTGGCCTGATCTTCCAGGGTGGCGGCGCGACCATCCCAGAATTGCGCGCTCAGGTACGCCGCATTCCAGACGGTGGGGGCACTGCGACCGCCGCGTTGACCGTTGATGCCGACAGAAGTGGCGCGATTGTCGGTACCGCTGGCCATGACGTTGTGGCAGGAGTTGCACGATACGGTGCCGTCAACCGACAGGCGTGGATCAAAGAACAGCTGCTTGCCCAGTTCCACTTTGGCAGCAGTCATGGGGTTGTCGGCAGGCACGGGGACGCTGTCAGGCAGGGGGGCCATGGCCCAGGCCGAGCCGCTGGTGATCAGCCCCAGTGAAATCACTAAATATTTCATACAGTTTCTCCTTGTGAGTAAGACGGTGGAACGCTGGCAACAGTGTAGGAATGGGGCTAACATGGCTCCAATGGATTAAATCTGTTTCTGTAAGAGAGAAATTCGATCATGCATCTCCCCTCCGTTCGTCAGTTGCAATATTTTCTCGCTGTACTGGAGCTTAATCATTTTGGTCAGGCGGCAGAGCGTTGCTTTGTCACCCAATCGACATTAAGCGCCGGAATTCAGGAATTGGAAAGTGTTCTTGGTGGTGTTTTGTTTGAGCGTAGCAAACGCAAGGTTATGCCGACCCCGCTGGGAGTGATGCTGGAGCCAAAAGCCAGACAAATTGTCGATGAAGCCGCGCAAATGGTGGAGCTGGCCAAGGGGCGGCGCGGCGTGTTGATCGGGACATTGCGGTTGGGGGTCATTCCCACCATCGGGCCGTTTTTGCTGCCGAAAATTTTGCCGGGAGTGCGGGAGATGTTTCCACAGTTGCGATTGCAGTTGGTGGAGGAACAAAGCGCGGCATTGTTGGAGCGCCTGAATAACGGCATGATTGATTGCGCGCTGATGGCGTTGCCGTACGAGCTGGGTGGATTGGAGCACGGGGTTATTTTCGAGGAAAATTTCTGCATCGCTTTTCCGCCGGGACATCGCCTGGCGCAGGCGCGGGCATTATCTTCCACCCAATTGCCTGCCGACGAAATCATGCTGCTCGAGGAAGGTCACTGTTTGCGTGATCATGCTTTGGCGGCGTGTCATTGGCGCGCCAGTCGGCAGAGTGCCACTACGGTGCAGGGCACCAGCTTGTACACCATGATTGAAATGGTGGCCGGAGGTCAGGGCATTACCTTTATTCCGCAAATGGCGGCAGACAGTGCGTTGGTGGCGCAAAGCGGAATCAATTTGCGACCATTGGCCGAACCTGGACCGCATCGGCAGATCGCACTGGTGTGGCGTCCCACGTATGTGCGCAAAGACGATTTGGCGCGGTTGCTAAGCTGCATGCAGTCCATTTTGACGCAGGTAGTGGAGTAGCTGAGCTGCAATTACGACGATGATTTGATGAGTGTGGAGATGTTTATGAGCAAAGCGATAACCGCAGAACAAATGGCCGCGTTGCGTGTGCAGTTGCAACAGCGTCGCCAACAATTACTGGGCGACATTCAGGAAGAATTGCTGCAAACCGAACAAGCGCATCTGCAAACGCTTGCAGGCGCAGTGCATGATCGTGGTGAAGAAGCTGTTTCGACACTATTGCAGGATGTGGATACGGTGCTGGTGCAAAAGCATCGACAGGAGTTGATGGAGACTGAGCAGGCGCTGGCAAAGATGGAGCGCGGCGAATATGGCTTTTGCGCCGAGTGTGGTGAATACATCAGTTTGAAGCGATTGCAGGCTCAGCCCGCTGCAGCGCGCTGCATTGTCTGTCAGCAATTGCGGGAGAAATAGTGCGCCAGCCTTGACTGATTACAGTCTGAGACTGACGCGAGGTTCGCCTTTGGGATTGTCATCAATCCGCGCTTGGCAGATAAATAACCGCGATGGTTTGATGCCGTGGGTTTCCACCAGTTGTTGCTTGATTAATTGTGCGCGCTGTTCAGCCAGGCGCAATTGAATTTGGCTAAGTTCTGTCTGACTCAATTGCGGGTCTTTCCCCTGCAATTTTTCCGCGTCAGCTTTGCCGCTGACACCGCAAATTTCCAGGCGCAGATCGTCTTTCTGCGTCAGCAACTCAGCCAGCTTGGCGAGATAAGCCTGCATGTCATCGCTGAGTTGTTTGTCATTGGCCGAGAAGGTGATCGGTTGCAAGCGAGTGGAGGAAAACTGACCGATGCTGAATTTTGTGATGGCATAGATCGAACTCCAGGGCTGGAGAAATTGCTGCAGGAACAAAATAGCCGCACCCTGTGACGCACCTTTCACCGCCTGTTGGGTGATGTCGCGATAGGAAATGTCCGGATTGTCGATGTTGCCGCGAATAGGCAGGCTGAAGCGAACATCGCCATTTTTATCTTTCAGTAAGCGCAGTCCCTGGTTCAACGGCATGCCAATGTGGCCAAGATCTTCGTTTTGTTCCTGTTGAGCCAGCAAATTTTCCAGGGCGAAATTGGTAATGAAAACCTGATTATCGATACGCAGTTTTTGCCGTTCGATATGGATTTTTGAGGTGCTGTTGAGCAGGCCGCGCTTGATATTGAATCCACCATTTTTGGCGCTGTAGCCACTGAGTGCAGGTAATTCCAGGTCGCGAATCTCCGCATCCAGGTCGGTTAGTTTGGTGGGAGATAGGGGGAACATCTCACCTTCCGCATGCAGGCTGGCATAGCGGTTTATGGTGGCGTTGACGGTGACTTTGGCACGAACTTCGTCGTTGCTGTTGACATTGGTCGCCTGAATTTCCAGTGGCATGATCAGCAGTTTGGCATCCGGTGTGATGCTGTTATCGGTAAACTGCAGCCGACTGTCCGCCAAAATATCCAGCTGCTGGATGTGGTATACAAACGGTGATTTTTCCGTTTCGCGTTTTTTTTCTGTCAGACTTTCAGTGTCGCTTTGGTCAGTCTGGGTTGCTGCGTATGGCAACAACTCTTCGATTTTTTTCTGCGGATTGCGGGTGATGCGTATTGTGGCACCACGAATATTGGCTGCGCCGACATCAAGGCGTTGAAGCTGTTTGAGTACGTTGTCATTGAGCTGTAGTGATTCAGCGGACAGCAGATACGATTTGCTCGCGCCTTCTGTCGGGCCAAACGCATCGACATAATCAGCAACAATAGAGCCGGCAGTTATGGATTCGCTGCTGTCGATCATTAATTCCTGGGCAACGATATGGTCGGTGTGTATGTAGCGATATTTTGCCGGTTCATTTTGCAGAAAGGCTTGATAAAGGTGCAGGTCGCCGAACAATTGCCAGGGCTGGCTGGGTGATACGGTGTAATGTCCTTGCCAAACAGCCTTGTCGGCATGAAGCAATAAGTCAGAGGGCAGTTGCAGATTGAAATCATCGCTGCGGACTTCGCCATTGATTTCCAATGCCTTATTTTGCCATTTGAGTGAAATGTTGCCTTTGAGTTCTCCGTCGAAGTCGATGGCTTCTGGCAGAGAAACAACGCCGGTATAGTCCTGCAAAAAAAGTTTTTCAGCATCGATGTTCAGATCCAGTGCCACAGATGGTTTCCAGCTGATATTTCCCTGGGTGCGTAGCTCGGTGCTTTTGTGTTTGAGCGATACATCCAGTTTGAGCGAGCTGGGGCCAGTTTGACGTAAAAGCAGTTGGCGGATAGCAAGATCGTAGGTTTGATTGTCGTAGGTCAGGGCGATTTTGTTGTCGCGGCCATCAATTTGTTCAAAAGAAACCGGCCAGATGTTGGAATTTTCATGTTCGCCGGGCAATGGAATGCCGGCAATGCTGACGCGATTGTCGGCGATTCGAATTGGCAAATCACTCTGATGAATATTGATTTGGGTGAATACGATTTTTTCTTGGGTCAATGCGATCCAGGAAAGATTGACTGACGCGTAGGTAATTTTCACCGGCTGGCCGTTTTTGCCATTGAAGTTGAGTTCGAACAGGCTCGCCTTTCCCAACAGCAGATCCAGGCTGAGGTCGCCCAACACAATATTGCTCGCGCCTTGTTGCTTAAGATAGGCATACAGCGTCTCCGCCACGAACCGCTGCGTTGCCAGATACAGCGCAATAAACGCCAGCAACAAAAGTAGCATCACCACTTGCAGCAAACGGACAAACACGCGCTTCATTTTAGTGTGGGGTTCTTTATCAAAGATTGTTGTAACCAATGGTTCAGACTGATGGCGACCAACGCTTGTTGTCGTGCTCGAGCGTATTGTTGTCGCACTTCCTGCAGGGCTGGGCAGTCTGGCAGGGGAGCCTGGCTGGCGGTGTCATCAACGGCGCTGACAATGTCAAACAGGCTGATGCTGTCCAGTGCCTTGGCCGGCACAAACTTCCCCTTGCGCAGCTGGTTGACCAGCCCCGACTGCTCCAGTCTGTGCAGAAGCTGTGCCACGGCATGGTCGTTTTGTCCCAGCGCAAGACTGAGCTGGGCCTGGGTGGGGCCGGGAATTCCCTGGCGAAAGTGCAGCCCAATGCGGAACATCAGGTTCAGTGCCAGCAGTTCCTGGTCGGTGCTCGGCGGCATGCGACTGGGGAAGTGCATGGCGTGGGGCTGCTGACAATAGAAGGCGATGCGAGCACCCAGAATGAAAATCAACCAGCTCAGGTACAGCCACATCATCAGCACAATGACAATGGTAAAACCGGAATAAATGGCGTCGTAATGGCTGGCGTGGCTGATAATCGAGGCAAAAGCCCAGCCTGACAGTTTCCAGGTAGCAGTGGAAAACAGTGCGCCAATCAGCGCCGCGCCGGGGCGAACCGTGGTAAACGGCAAAAAAAGATAAATCAGCATGAAGGCCAGCACGGTGACGAACAGCGGCACAGCGATGGTGATTTTTGGCCACAGTGTCAACAACAGGGCGGGCGCGTAGGGCAGGGAAGCCGAAAACAAGGCACCCAAAAAACTGAAAGCTGACACTACCAGTGGTGGAGCCAAGATTAAGGCGCTCAAATAATAGCCGATTCGGCTGTGCCACGGACGCACGTCCTGGGTTTGCCATTGTTCGTTCAGAGCCTCTTCAACCCTTGAAATCATCAGCACCACGGTCACAAACAGGAACACCACACCCACCACGCCCAACACGCCGACCTGCACTTGATCGACTGCAGTGATGATGTTGTGACTGAGGATTTGTCCCTGTTCTCCCAGCGGTGTGAGTAACTCGTTTAGCAACGGGCGTAACTGGTTGTGCACACCAAAGGCTTTGAGTAATGAAAAGCTGACGGCGATCAAGGGCACCAGTGATAGCAGAGTGGTGTACACCATGCTGCCGGCCCACAGCGTTATTCTGCCCGAGCGGATATCGGTGCTGATTGCGCGGATGAATAGCCATGCCGTCGCAATGATGGATGAGTGGCGTTGAGGCGCTTGCGTCATGTTGTGAGTCGAGAGTCATTCAGAGTACAGAACGTCAGTGTATGCTGCTGTGGCAGCATGAGCAATGCAGTGTGGCGTGAGTATACGCCGTGGTGTTTTTTGTTGATGTCAGTCGGCGACGTCAGCGCGCGGCGTGATGCATTCGATTGATTGTTCGTTAGTGTGAGAAAAAGTCGTGTCGTGAATGTGCTGCCAGTGCATTTTTTTGCGCAGTCACGAAGTTTATTGAATTAGCGCAACGCGTGCTGCAATGATGGAATCCACTTTTTCCAAGCCCAGAAACAGAACCGCATGATAAATGTTAGCGATTTTTGTTTGCGAAGCGCGCAATGTGTTAGCGACGTAAATGATGTCATATTGCAGCATGGGGTTTTGCGCAATGATCTGGCAGATCTGCAAGGTGGTTACATTTTCATCTTTGGCAACGTTGCGGATTTTTGCCAGCACGCCTTCGATGGGCAACAGGTAGCCTTGTGATGGTTGTTGTTTGGGGACTGTCTTGATTACTTTGCGTGTGCTGGTAGACATCATGGCGCTTCTCCGAGGTTTGTGTTTTGGGAAAAAATTCCCAAATCTTGTATCCATTAACGGAGTTTGCCTCGGGGATTTTAGTGAATTCGCTGCAAAGTGAGAAGTGCGTCACAGTTTTTTATCGAAATGGCGGAGTGTTTGGTGCCGGCGTGGCGATTGGGCAGGAATTCGAATAGCGCCGTGTGTCTTGGGGCTGCGCCGTTGCGGCGTTCGGCAGATTTTGTGCGTGATCTATATAGCTTTGGTTTTGTGACGGGGCGCTAGGTTGTTCATATTATTTTGGAGGTATTACAGCTTTGCAAAAAAGTGGACGATAAATAGAGGCATCACCCCTTATCAATATTTTTTGAAAAGACTCCTGTTTGAAATGCATCAACGACGAATATTGAATTACGAATCAGAGAAAATGTATGTCAAGGAGCAAATCTTTTATCCGATTGCAAGAGCTTCAGGCGATTGCGCATTTATGCCTGATCAACAAGGTGCCTGTTGACGAAGGCATTGAGATTTTCCAATTCGATAAATCGCCAACGATCGCACAGTCGCTAGAGTCAGCACGCGGCGCAGTCACTTCGCTGGCGTCAAAGGCGTTGACCAATCTCAAAAGGAAAAAACACCCGCATTCGCACGCGCCAAGTATTGGCATTGTCGGCGCAGGGATTGCCGGACTCAGTTGTGGCTATGAATTAGCCAAACGAGGAATCCGCGCCAGCCTTTATGAAGGCTCCGAACGTGTGGGTGGTCGTTGCTATTCACAGACGAATTTTTTTGGCCACAACATCGAGCTGGGGGGCGAGCTGATTGACTCACGTCATGATCACATGCTGGCCTACGCACGTGAATTTGGTTTGACCCTGGAAGACATCACAAAAATACCGGGCGAACACGCCTATTATTTCTTCGGTCAACATTATCGCGATCAGGATATTATCGAAGACTACAATGCGTTGGTTGCCGCAATGCAGGATGATTTGCAAATGCTGTCGGCGCAACCCACAGCACAGCAACACACTGAACATGATGCGCGGCTGGACAAAATTAATTTGTCGGATTACCTGGACAGCAAGGGTGCCAGCCCGCTGCTTAAAGCCGTATTTCGCACTGCCTGCGAAGGCGAATACGGCGTGCCGCTGGAACAGCAAAGTTGCTTGAGTTTCTTGCTGTTTATGAACTCTGATCGCAATACCTATTGGCGGCCTTGGGGGCTGTTTAGTGACGAGCGCTATCACGTGGTTGAAGGCAATCAGCAGATTCCGCTGCGCATGGCTGCACAACTGGAGACACAGATTCACTATCAAATGGCGCTGGAACACATTGGACGCACAGCCAATGGTCAAGTGCAGTTGAGTTTTGCCAACGGCCAGGTGATCAAGCACGATCTGGTCGTGCTGGCTATTCCATTCAGTGTGCTGAAAAATATTGCG
This sequence comes from Gammaproteobacteria bacterium, assembly GCA_029884425.1. Lineage (NCBI taxonomy): Bacteria > Pseudomonadati > Pseudomonadota > Gammaproteobacteria > Gammaproteobacteria bacterium. The sequence continues at coordinate 27,299 of JAOUHV010000017.1, read as the reverse complement.
CTGGACGATTCGCTGCAGTTTCCTGCATGGAAAAACCATGCGATTGCCTCGTTGCAGTCAGGAACCAACGCGAAAACCATGTACGCATTTCAGCGTCCCTATTGGCGTGAGCTAGGCTACGACGGTCTGGCGGAAGCTGATTTGCCCAATCATCAAACAACCTGGGAAACCAATCCTACCTTGGCGACCAGTCAGCATGCGATTTTGACAGATTTTTCTTCTGGAAAGCGCGGTGCCAGTTTGTTGCCTGATGCTGTGCAGAAAAACGCGGCTGCGTTTTTGCGCGATTTGAATCTGGTTTATCCCGGCATTCAGGGATTGGAAATTCGCACCGACGATGCGCAAATCGCCGCAGTGTTGCAGGCATGGCCGCACAATGAATTTGCCAAAGGCAGTTACAGTTGCAATGCCCCGGGGTATTTCACCGGGATAGCTGGTCTGGAGGCACTGCCTGTGGGCAATGTGTTGTTTGCCGGTGAACATACGGATTCAGTGTATGACTGGCAAGGCACGATGGAAGGTGCGTTGCGCTCAGGAATTCGGGCAGCACAACAGATTCGCGATTGGCGTTTGTGATAGTGTGCGGTGTATCACTGAGATTGGGCGCGCTATAATGTCGCTTTCTGTCTTGTTGCGATGATCTTATTTTGAACTCCCCATTATTGGATTTTTCCCTGTGGCAACTAATCGGCGTTGCCGTGTTGTTTGTCTGGACCGGTTTTGTTCGCAGTGGACTGGGTTTTGGCGGTGCGGCGCTGGGCTTGCCGCTGATGCTGTTCATTTATGATCAGCCGCTGTTCTGGTTGCCGGTTATCGGTCTGCATTTATTGTTTTTTTCCGCTATCACCCTGCGTACCCGCATCGACAATGTCGATTGGCGATATCTAAAACTGGTCGCGCCCTACGTTATTCCTGCGGCCTTGGTTGGGGTGTTGGGCCTGGTGAATTTGCCCAACCTGTGGCTGGTGGTGTTTATCTACAGCATTACGCTGTTTTACGCAGTGCTGTGGACGTTGAATATTGCGATTACCAGCAGCAGTACCTGGAGTGACAAAGTATTGCTGGCACTGGGCGGCTATGTGGCAGGTACTTCACTGACCGGTGCGCCGCTGATGATTGCGGTGTTCATGCGTAACGTGGTGCGCGAACAATTGCGCAATACCCTGTTTGTGCTGTGGTTCATTCTGGTGTCAATCAAAATGACGGCGTTTGTCAGTTTGGGAGTAACGCTGCACTGGCAATCATCGCTGGTATTGATTCCCATCGCGGCGATTGGTCATGTTCTAGGTCTTAAGGCGCATGACTACATATTGCGCAATGATGCGCTGTTTAAGCAGGTAATAGGCGGCGCGCTGACCATCGTCAGTGGCCTGGGGCTCTGGCAGGTGTTGGCGGCGGCATAATCGGCGCGATTGTGTTATTGGTCGCGTCAAGCCGATGCTGGATTGCGCCGATATAAGTCCATGTCATGGGAGGCTAAATCTTGCAAATGTGCGGATAGCGATGATTTGCAAGGATGGGGTGAGGATGAATGCCGGTTAGTACGCCCCTGACGTTCACAGAAAAACTCCCATCGTAACTGATTTCCGGCCAACACTTGATGAGCGCTGACAGTGTATGAGCAATGCAGCAACCACCTGGTTTATCGTTGCGGACCATGCAGGAGCAGGGATTTTGAATGTGATCCCTCAAGGCGAACACCTGCGCGTGTTGTCGCGACAGCAACTGTTGGATGATCCCGGAATCCGTTTTGCCGCCCAGGACAAAGTCTGCATCACCTCTGAAACTGTATTGGAATTGGTGTTGCAGCGCTGGGATGATCCGCAGCGTTGCCATGCGGTCGAGCAACTGAAGAACAAAGTTTCCAGTCGGCAGTTGTTGCAGGGCATGTTTCCCAACTTGTATTTCAAACCGATCAAGTTGAGTGATTTGCCCACGCAGCAGTTGGACCCCAGCAAAAAATATTTCGTCAAACCAGTGAAAGGTTACTGGGGCAGTGGCGGACGAATGCTGCAGGGAAAAATGGATTTGTCCGCAGTTGTGCGCGACATCGAACAGGAGCTGACGCGCAAAGTCAGTATTTTTTCCGACAAGGTGTTGTCGACGGAAGATTTTCTGATTGAAGAATTTATCGAAGGCGAAGAATATGCGGCTGACATGTTTTTCGACGCCGAAGGCAAACCGGTCATTACCAACATTTGCCATCACCCCATTCCTGACAACAAAGCCTATCTGCACGTGGTGTACTACACCACGCATGAGATTTATCAGGATTTGCACGATAAGCTGGTGGTGTTTTTCACCGAGATGAATAAAACCCTGCAGGCGAAATCATTGCCGCTGCATGGTGAGTTTCGGTTTTACAAAGATCAGTTTATCCCGATTGAGCTGAATCCATTGCGCTACGGCAGTGATGGTCTGTCGGATTTGAGTTTTCACGCCTTTGGCCTGGATCCGTTTGCATGCTTTGCCAATGACATTCGTCCTGATTGGCAGAAGCTGTGGCGTGGCAAGGAAAGCAAAGTGTTTGCGTTTTACATCGGCTACAACGGCACTGCCGTGGATGTCAGTCAGTATCGTCCGGACTATCGAGGCTTCCGCGCATTGTTCTCCAACATCATTTCCGATCTGGCGCTGGACTATCAGCATCAACTGGCATTTTCAGTGGTGTACATCGAAGAAGACAGTGTTGAGCGAATTTATGAGTTGTTGAATGTCGAGTTCAGCGGGTTTTTTATTCAGAAGAAAAAATATTCCGAAGCCTCGCTGCGCGAGTTGTATCGTTGCGGTGTGGAAATGCGCATTCCTGCCGGCACAATGATTTGGCGTGAGGGCGATCTTGGTGATTATCTGCTGTTGATTCTGCAGGGCAATATCGAGGCCTTTGTCAGCGATCGCGATCAGCGAGAAGTTGTGCTGGATGATTTGCAGGCGGGCTCGACGTTGGGTGAATTGTCGGCGCTGGATGGTTTACCTCGCTCGGCCAGTGCCCGCGCCAAAACCGACTGCGTGTGTATACGTATTTATGCCCATGTGTTTCGCAAGTTGATCAGTCGCGTCCCGGATATTCTTGAGGATTTGTTCTGGCAGCAAGTGGTGCGAGTGCGGGAAATGGACCGTAAATTGGTGGGCAAGGCCCCCTGACGGTCTGCGGATTACCGGTAAGCGAATCCCCAGGGGAGGTCAAGAGACCTCCCTTTTTTTGTCTTCTAGGGCATAAATCACCTTGTTTTTATAGGTTGGCAAGATTCAAACATTTGTTTGAATCGTTGAATATTTAGCCGTACTATAGGTGCAGGTTAGATTTTGATGGAAAAAAGGTATGGACGGCAAAAGCGCAGAAACCCGGGACAGCTTGATTCAGGCGGCGATTCCGTTGTTTGCCGAATCGGGATTTAAAGGCGTGTCCGTGCGCGAGATCTGTGCGGCTGCCGGTGCCAATGTGGCGGCAGTGCAATACCATTTTGACGGCAAGGAAGGTCTGTACCGGGCGGTGTTTGAGGCGCTGCTGGCGGAAGATGAAGCAAATTTTAGCCATGCCATGCAGCAACTGCAGGCAATGATTGATGAGGCGCAAGGCGATCGCGATGCCCTGGCCATTACTCTGAGTGTTTACATAGACAGTTTTTTCAGTCGCTTTCCCTGTGAGCCACATCGTCGTTGGTATGCGATGTTAGTAGTGCGCGAGCTGTCGTTTCCCGGTCTGGGATTTGAGCTGATTTACCAGCGCCGCGCGCAGCCTTCGCAGCAAATATTTACCCGAATTATTGCCGGATTGCAGCACATCGATGAAAACTCCGATCGTGCGAAATTACAAGCGTATGTATTGATGGGAACGATGCTGAATGTGATCGTTTCACGTCACGCGCTGCTGGCGACTATGGGGGCTGGGCAGCCATGCGTAGATGTATTAACGCAGGCATCGGCCACCGCAGGCGAACTAATTTTTAATGCGTTAGGTTTGACGTCAAAGACACTGGCCAGTGTCGAGGAATAACAATGAATTTTAAAAAGACCAATGCGCTGTTGATGCTGGCGCTACTAAGTTTGACGCCTGTGACCATGCCTAATGCAGCTGACAAGCCCGACGCGGCAAAAAAAGAAAGGCCGGTATTGGCGGTCAAAACGATTACTCCCAGCGTTGAAAGCTGGAGCGAAACCCAATTGGCCAGTGGCGGAATTTGGCCTTGGCAAGAGGCGATTGTGGCAGCAGAAACGACAGGATTGCGCGTGACCGACATTCTGGTGGATGTGGGTGATGAAGTGAAACGCGGGCAAAAAATGGCGTTACTGGCATCCGACATGGTAAGGGCCGATCTGGCACAAAAAGAAGCACTGGTTGCGCAGGCCAATGCCGAGATGCGTGAAGCGGAAGAAAATGCCAAGCGTGCTGAGGAAGCAAAACTGAGTGGTGTTTACTCTGAGCAAATGGTGACCCAGTATTTGGTGGCTCGCGACAAGGCGCGCGCTAATTTGTCATCCGCAGAAGCGCAATTGCAAAGTCAAAAAATCCGCCTGAGACAAACCGAAATTGTTGCCGTGGATGACGGCGTGGTATCCGCTCGCAGCGCCATGCTTGGTGCTGTGCCCCAGGTGGGTGCTGAATTGTTTCGTTTGGTACGGAAAAACCGTCTGGAATGGCGAGCGGAATTGATGGCCGAGCAGGTGGCGAAAGTGAAGCCAGGACAAGATGCTCGTTTGCGATTGTCCAGTGGCGAACAAATCGAAGGCAAAGTGCGGATGAAATCGCCCGTGGCGGACGTCAGTTCGCGCAAGACGTTGGTGTATGTGGATTTGTTGTCGAGCAAAAATGCACGCGCAGGAATGTTTGCCCAAGGCGAAATTTTGTTCGAGAAAAAACAAGTAATGACCGTGCCTGAATCCGCTGTGGTGTTGCGTGATGGCTACAGCTACATATTCGAAGTGGGTAGCGATCAGCGCGTAATTCAACGCAAAGTGACAACAGGGCAGCGATCCAATAACCGGGTTGAAGTCGTCAAGGGGCTCAGTGCCAATGCGCGCATTGTGCTCAGTGGCGGCGCATTCCTCAACGGTGGTGATGCCGTGCAGGTCAGTGAAAATGCCGCTGCACCCAAGGTAGTTAAGCAATGAATGTTTCGGCCTGGTCGATAAAAAATCCGGTTCCCGGCATTCTGCTGTTTGTCCTGCTGACACTGCTGGGGATTCAAAGTTTTCGCGAATTAGGTATTCAAAACTTTCCTGATATTGAACTGCCCAACGTGGTGGTGACTGCGACGCTGGAAGGAGCATCCCCCAGTCAGTTGGAAACCGAAGTGGCGCGGTTGATTGAGGATAAACTGGCCAATCTGGGTGGCGTAAAGCATTTACGTACCACCATCGCAGATAGCACAGCTACGATCATTGTCGAATACGATATTGATCAAGACACCGAAGTGGCTGTCAATGATGTGCGCAATGCCATCGACAGTATTCGTGCCAAGCTGCCGGCAAGCATGAATGATCCCATCGTTTCCAAAATCACCACTACCGGAGCGGCGATTGCCACCTTCACGGTGCAGTCGGAGCACATGGATGAAGAAGAGTTGTCCTGGTTTGTCGATAATGAAATCGGCAAAGCCATGCGCGCAGTGGAAGGTGTGGGCGCATTTTCACGGATTGGTGGTGTTGATCGTGAAATCGCGGTTGATCTTGATCCACTGAAAATGAATGCACTGGGCATTACCCCGGCACAAATTACTGAACGATTGAAATCGGTTCAGCAGGACACCTCCGGTGGGCGGGGAGATGTCGGTGGTGCGATTCAAACCATACGCACCCTGGCGGCTGCTCATACCACGCAGGATATTGCTGCGCTGGAAATTCCTTTGGCCGATGGGCGTACGATTCGCCTGGGTGAAGTTGCGCACGTGCGTGACACCGTGGCGGAACGGTCGACCTATACTTTCCTGGATGGAAAGCCGGTGATTGGCTTTAACATCACGCGCCTGCGTGGTGTGAGCGAAGTGGAGCTGGCGAACAAGGTGCGCAAAGTAGCGCAGACACTTCAGCAGCAGTTTCCGCAAATAAAAATTGTCGAAGCCTACAATACCGTCGATGCGGTTGAAGACAATTATCACGGTTCGATGGAATTGTTGTACGAAGGCGCCTTCCTGGCGATTCTGGTGGTGTTTCTTTTCCTGCGGGATTGGCGTGCGACCCTGGTGTCGGCGACGGCCTTGCCGTTATCGATTATTCCAACCTTCATCGTGATGAACTATCTCGATTTCAGTCTCAACGTGCTGACCCTGTTGGCGATGGCGTTGGTGGTCGGCATTTTGGTCGATGACGCCATTGTTGAAATCGAAAATATTGTGCGTCACTTACGTATGGGCAAAAAGCCGCTGGAGGCTGCGACCGAAGCCGCAGGAGAAATTGGTCTGGCGGTGATTGCCACCACCATGACCCTGGTAGCTGTGTTTTTGCCGACGGCGTTTATGGGCGGCATTCCAGGGAAATTCTTCAAACAATTTGGGATTACCGCAGCGGTGGCGGTACTAACCTCATTGTTGGTGGCGCGAATGCTGACACCGATGATGGCGGCGTATTTTCTCAAGGAACACGGCTCGCAAAAGCCAGATGGTCCACTGAAGCAGCGCTATCTGGGCTGGATGCGCTGGACTCTGGCGCATCGCAAAATCACCATTTCGCTGGCGTTGCTGTTTTTTATTGGATCGCTGATGCTGGTGCCCTTGTTGCCCAAGGGATTTTTGCCTGCGGCGGATCGAAATCAAACCGCCGTAAAGCTGGAATTACAGCCGGGCAGTACCCTGGAAGACACCATTGTTGCGGCACAGCAGGCGCGTGAATTATTGCTGCCGGTTGATGACATTGTGTCGATATTTACCGCCGTTGGTGTGAGTGCCGGGCACGGACCGTTTGGTGAAGGTGCCAGCAGTGACATCCGCAAGGCGACCTTGACCATTACGCTGAAACACCGCAACGACAGGCCGCGAAAACAGGCGGAAGTGGAGAATGAAATTCGCGAGCGTTTGAAACCGCTGGCGGGGGTTCGCACCTCGGTTGGCCTGGGTGGGTCAGGTGAAAAATTCCAGTTGGTATTGCAGGGCGAAGATGCGGTTGCCCTGAACGATACCGCGCGTGTGGTGGAAAACGAACTGCGGACGTTGAAAGATATCGGCAATATCACCTCCAGTGCGAGTTTACAGCGCCCGGAAATTCATATCACGCCCGATTATGCTCGCGCGGCAGATTTGGGTGTGACCAGCGAAGCGTTGGCAAATGCCATTCGGGTGGCAACAGGTGGCGATTACGCAGTGCGTTTGCCAAAACTGAATTTGCCACAACGACAAATTCCCATTCGGGTTCGCTTGCAAGAAGATGTTCGACAGAATATCGAAGCGCTAAAACAATTGCAGGTGCCCGCGAAACACGGCTTTGTGCCCTTGTCGGCATTGGCTGAAGTAACGCTGGGAAGTGGCCCCAGCGAAATTGATCGGTTGGACCGAAAGCGAAATGTGAGCATCGAAATCGAATTGGCGGGGCAGCAGGTGGGAACGCTGCAGGAGCAGATTAATAACATGCAGTCGCTGCAACAATTGCCTGCGGGTATTAGCCAGCCTGCTTCCGGTGAAGCGGAGCGCATGATGGAGCTGTTTGGCAGTTTCGGCTATGCGATGCTGATCGGCGTGTTGTGCATCTATATCGTGCTGGTGTTGTTGTTCCATGACTTTTTGCAGCCGGTGACTATTTTGGCGGCATTGCCGTTCTCGGTGGGTGGCGCGTTCCTTGGCTTGTTGATGATGGATCATGCGTTTTCAATGCCGGTCATTATCGGCTTGCTGATGTTGATGGGCGTCGTGAGTAAAAATTCTATTCTGTTGGTGGAATATGCGGTGAAGGCGCGGCGTGAACATAACATGCCGCGTTTTGAGGCGCTGGTTGATGCGTGTGCCAAACGTGCGCGACCGATTATCATGACTACCATTGCCATGGGCGCGGGCATGTTGCCGGTGGCAATGGGCCTGGGAGCCGAGCCCAGTTTTCGCTCACCGATGGCGGTGGCGGTAATTGGTGGATTGCTGACATCGACGGTGTTGTCATTGCTGGTGATTCCTGTGGTGTTTACTTACGTCGATGATTTTCTGCAATTGTTAAAACGCGGAATGCGCTGGATTGCTCAGGCCGCATCACGCTGATTTTTCCCTGCGACGAGTGAGTGAATATCACTCGTCGCTCAATACAATTCTGCCAATTTTTTCTGCCGTAACGGGAATTGCTAATTCCATGGTAATGGGGTTAGCATGGCGGCCAATCTTCAATGAGAAAAATCAGGTTAGATGGAAATGGCCAACAAGCATACGATTCTTGTTACCGGTGCCTCCAGTGGTATTGGTGCCGCTTGCGCGGCAAAATTCGCGGCGCAGGGTTTCACCGTTTATGCATCGGTGCGCAAAGAAAAAGATGCAGAAGCCTTAAAGAAAATAGACAACAATATCCGGCCATTGATTCTTGATGTTTGCGACAGCATGTCGATTGCCAACGCCTATCGTCGCATTAGTCAGGAAATGACGGAAAACGAGACATTTTCGTTGATCAATAACGCCGGCGCAGTTGCGATGATTGCGCCGCTGGAATGCGTCAATATTGATGATGCGCGTCAGCAACTGGAAGTGAATGTCATCGGCACGTTGGCGGTGACGCAGGCGTTCATGCCATTGTTGCGGCAGACCCAAGGTCGGGTGGTGATGGTGACTTCGTTGTCGGGACGTGTGGCGTTTCCATTCTGGGGAGCATATGTTGCGTCAAAGTTCGCGCTGGAAGGCATGACTGATGCGCTGCGTATGGAAACCCAGGGGCAAGGCATCAAGGTCAGCATCGTTGAACCGGGGCCGATAAAAACCTCGATTTGGGAGCGCAGTCGATCTCGCAGTGAGACATCGCAGAAAACGTTCGATGCGCAGCGGTTGCAGCCCTACGAGCCGGCGATTTCCAGGTACTTGGCAACGGTAGGGGCACCGGATAAAAATGCCGTGTCTGTGGATTGTGTGGTGCAGGTGATTGAAACTGCGTTGCGTGCAACCAATCCTAAACCGCGTTATCGCGTTGGCCAGGCCAAAATCGTTGCGCCGCTGGCCTGGCTGCTGCCCAGCCGCTGGATGGATGCCATTTTACGCAAGCAGTTTGGGCTGTAGCATGACCGTTTGCCGTGGCAGAAATATTCAATCGGTATTATTGTTTGTCTGTTTTCTCAACCGGCAACCCCGCATTTTGCCATTCGGGAAAGCCATCTTCCAAACGTCGCGCTGACAGTCCTTGTTCGCGCAATAGTTTTACCGCATCAAACGCCAATACGCAGTAAGGGCCTCGGCAGTAGGCCACGATTTCGTGTTGGCTATCCAGTTGTCCCAGTTGTTTTTTCAAATCCGCCAGCGGAATGTTAATGGCACCGGGAAGGTGACCCGCGGCGAACTCTTCGGCAGGGCGGACGTCCAAAACAGTGACCGAGCCTTCCTTGGCGCGTTGTAGCAGGGTGTCGCGGGGGATGGGTTCCATGTCGTCCTTGGCGCGCAGGTAGGTGTCAATGAGCGTCCCAACCTCGTCCAGATGGCGTTCAGCGACACCGCGTAATTGATCAAGTAGCATTGAAACATCGTTGCCACTGAGTCGATAAAACACCCGCAGGCCGTCCTTGCGGCTGGTGACAAGGCCGGCGTGGCGCAGTTGCTGCAGGTGATGTGAGGTGTTGGCAATGCTCAGGTCCATCCGCTGCGCCAGGTCTTCGACCGAGTATTCACGCTGGGCTAAAAATTCCAGTATTTCCAATCGGTTGGCGCTGCTCATTGCCTTGGCAATATGGGCAAACTGGGTGAATAGCTGTTTTTTAAAACTGCTCATGCCATGAACCTGTTGTGTGACTGGGTTCATGGTATTCAAATAATTACTTGAATACAAGGTAGTGCTGGACTATATTGTATTCAAGTAATCATTTGAATATTAACCCGAGGCGCATTATGGCTTTTGCAGAGTTTGTTGCCCAGCATGAAGTAACCATTCGCATGGGCTTCTTTTTTGGCACCCTGATGTTGATGGGGGTGTGGGAGACGCTGGCACCGGCGCGGATGCTGACGGTTTCCAGAGGTGTGCGCTGGCTGAACAATCTTGGCCTGGTCTTTCTCAACAGTTTTATTCTGCGACTGCTGTTTCCGGCGGCGGCCGTGGGCATGGCTGCGTTTGCGGCGCAGCAGGGCTGGGGATTGTTGAACCACTATCCACTGTCATTGCCGCTGGCGGTGCTGGTGTCGGTGGTGGCGCTGGATTTCATTATTTATCTGCAACATGTGCTGGTGCATGCCGTGCCGACGTTGTGGCGTTTGCATCGCGTGCATCACGCAGATCCTGATTACGACGTGACGACTGGCGCGCGTTTTCATCCGCTGGAAATCATTTTGTCGATGCTGATCAAGTTTGCCGCCATCATTGTGCTGGGGCCGCCGGTGATTGCCATCGTGGTGTTTGAAGTGATTTTGAATGCGATGGCGATGTTTAATCACGGTAATGTGCGTTTGCCAGCTTCGCTGGATGCGGTGCTGCGCTGGTTGATTGTGACACCGGACATGCACCGCGTGCATCACTCGGTGGAGGATAACGAAGCCAACAGCAATTTTGGTTTTAATCTGGCGATCTGGGATAGATTGTTTGGCACATACATCGCGCAGCCGCGACATGGTCATCAGGGAATGACCATCGGTATTCATCACTATCGTGAGGCCAAGCAGGTGACGTGGTTGCCGGGAATGTTGAGTTTGCCTTTTAAAGGCAAGATTACTGGCTATGCCATTAATCGTCGGCAGTGGAGTAACAGCGATGAAAAATAATCTTGGCAAATGGTTGTTGTTGGTGCTGATTGTCGCAGGCGTGTTGGTTGCCAGTTATTTTCGTGATCAATTGGATGTGGCGGCATTGCAGGCGCAAATCAGCGATACGGGTGCGGCTGGCGGTTTGCTGTTCATGCTGATTTACGCCTTGGGCACGGTGCTGTTTTTTCCTGGTGCGGTGTTGACACTTGTTGGTGGAGCCTTGTTTGGCCCAGTGCTGGGAACGGTTTATAACCTGACCGGCGCGACCTTGGGGGCCACGGTGGCATTTTTGTTAGCGCGCTACATTGCTTCGGATTGGGTTGAGCAGAAATCCACAGGCCGGGTGAAACAGCTCAAACAGGGCGTGGAAAACGAAGGCTGGCGGTTTGTCGCCTTTGTTCGTTTGGTGCCGCTGTTTCCGTTTAATTTACTGAACTATGCGTTGGGATTGACGCGAATTCCGCTGCTGCAATTTGTGCTGGCGTCGTATGTTTTCATGCTGCCTGGCGCAATTGCCTACACCTATCTTGGTTATGCAGGTCGCGAAGCCGTTGCCGGTGGTGATGGTTTAATTCAAAAAATTCTGTTGGCTGTGGCTTTGTTGGCGGTGGCGATGTTTTTGCCGCGCTTTATCAAGCAAATGAAGCGGCAGATGATTAGCGTTGATGAACTGCAGCAGCGTCAACAAAATGCGGAGTCATTGCTGGTAGTGGATGTGCGCAATGCTGACGAATTTCGTGGCGAATTGGGGCACATTGCTGGCGCGATCAATATTCCGCTGGAGGCTCTGCCGCAGCGTCTGGCCGAATTGGGTGCGGATAAGGCACAACCGATTGCACTGATTTGTCATACAGATCGACGTTCCAGCAAGGCTGCGGAGCTGCTGGCGCGGCATGCGTTTAGCCACTTGCGTGTGGTGAAAGGCGGCATGCGCGCCTGGCGTGGCCGCGGTTACGCGGTGCAATGATCGTAACTTGTTGGGCGCGCCGGGCTAGTGAAGCAGGCGCGCCATTTTTACTCGATACATGGTTACCACTGGGCCGCTGCCGCCGAGAATATTAAAAATTTCCAGCACGGCTTTGCGTCCGGCGTCATCGCCGAATTTTCGATCCAGCGAAATGACTTTCAAAAAACCATCCATCGCTGCTTCCCATTGTTGCTGAGTGGCCCGATAGGCTGCGAGCAGATAATGGGCTTCCACATCGCTGTCATTGGCGGCAATGCGTTGTTCCAGGCTGGCCTGATCCGGTGCGTTTTGCAGCCGTTGAACGAAGCGCATGCGTGAAACATAGACTTGCAAACTGCTGTCTTCGGCCAGATTGACCGGCAAATTTTGTATCATTGTCGCCAGTTCATCACTCATGTTCAGCGCCAAATAGGCATCGGCTAATGACGTGAGTGTTTTTATGCTGTGTGGATTGAGTTGCAGTGCCTGTTGCAGCAGCGGAACTGCCTGGGCTGTTTGCTGCGAGGCAAGAAGCGGAAGCGCTTGCTGCAGCAATTCATCTTCCGGGCGGTGGATGTGTTTTTCAATAATTTCGCGCACCCGACTTTCCGGAATCGCGCCGTTGAACTCGTCAACCACTTCACCGTGGCGATAAATGCGCACCGTGGGCAGCGAGCGTATTCCGTGCTGTGCGGACAAATTGCGCTGTTGTTCGGTGTTGATCTTGGCCAGATGAAACGCGCCTTTATATTCACCGGCGAGTTTGGCCAGGATAGGCATCAGAATTTTGCAGGGGTTGCACCAGTCAGCCCAATAGTCGACCACAACAGGAACGTGTTGTGAGCGCTGTATGACGTCTTGCTCGAAACTGGTTTCGGTGACAACGTGAACAAATTCGTTAGTGCTCATTGATTGCTCCTAAGGGCGTGTTTCCAGGGGGACCGCAACGACGGTGTTGGTGTGAGTGAATACCAGTTGTGCCTGTATGGTTTTGTTTGGCCACAATTGGCGTATGCCATCGACATAGGCCTGTAGTTGTGGGAAATAGTGTTGCGCGGTTTGTGCCAGTTGCTCGCCTTGCACGCGATGGGTTTTGTAATCGCAGATGATAATGCCGTTGTCGGTTTCCACCAGACGGTCGATGATGCCGTGTTGCTGCTGTTGGCGTTGACGATATTGCACCGGGACCTCGTTCCAGCTGCGTTGAATGCTGGTGCTATCGAACAGATGATGCGTTGCCGGATGCTGTTGTGTTTGCATGGCTTCGTCAATGGCCAGTTGCAAAATATCGGCATCGTGGCTGACGTTAATTTCAAACGCCAACTGATTTTTTAATTGCATCCGATCCAGCGTGGGCTGCTCGCTGAGCAATTGCAAGCAGCGATGAATCGCATTGCCGCGCTGGCGATTGTGTTCGCCCTGCCATTCGCTGTCGACCAGTTCATCGTTGCCGAGTTCACTGGGGCTGGACGCCTGTTCGTTACTGTCGCTGGTGGCCGCTTGATGCAACCAATCCAGCTGCGGTTGTGGTTGCGGCGTGGTGGTTGTGTCAGTTTGGCGAATTGCCGGCGGTGTGTTGGAACAAATAATTTGTGGCTGTTGTTCGTCATCATGCGGCCACGATTGTTGCAACTGGCCGTACCAGCCGCCGTTGCTGCTGCGTTTTCCCTGACTGCCGGAGATGAACAACAATTGCCGTGCGCGCGTGATGGCAACGTACAGCAGATTGGCATCTTCCTGCTGGTTGCGCGTGGCCAGTTGTTGCAGCAGTTGTTGGCTGATCGCGTCCTGATCGTCTTTTTTGCCGAGCAGGAAAAAATACTCCGGTTTGTTTTGCTCGGAGGTGTTGTCATCTGCCCAGTAGACCAGCGCCTTGTTGGCGTGGCGGGCCTGGGTTTCGCGCGCGCTGTCGAGCAAAAACACCACCGGCGCCTCCAGTCCCTTGGCAGAGTGAATGGTCATGATGCGCACTGCATCGGCACTTTCACCTGGACTGGCTTCGTTGGGCGCTTCGTCAGTGTTGCCACGCATTTCAGCCAGCGTAGCCAGAAAGCGACCACTGCTGGGATAGCGGCCACTGTCGACCTCAAGCGCCAGTTGCAGAAATTTGCCCAGATTGCGCTGTGCCCGTTGGCGTAAAAAAAACGGGATACTGGCTTGGTAACGCGCCAGCACATCGCCCTGGTGATAAATGTGATCAACCAGATCATGAATGGGCGTGTGCAAGGCCAGCGGCAGCCATTGCGACAATAATTCGCGGGCGCGCTGCAAGGCAGGCGAGAGCGGCGCGGCAAAATTGTCATCGGCCAGTAGCGTATCCATCCAGCTTTTTTGTGCGGAACAATGTTGTGCAATGAGCGTTAGATCGTCATCGCTGCAGGAAAACAGTGGCGACTTGAGGCAGGTGGCCAGCGCCAGATTGTTGAATGGCAGCGTGAGCAATTCCAGCAGCGCCACCATGTCCTGAACTTCGCGCGTTTCAAGCAGAGTGCCACGGTCCGCGCCCAGATAGGGAATGCCGTGTTCGCGCAGCGCCGTTTCAAATGCCTGAACGTGGGTGCGTGAGCGCAACAGCAACATGATGTCGCGATAGCGACAGGCGCGGGCATTTTTTTCGTCGCCAATCGGCGTTTGCTGATCGATCAATTGACGGATTTTTTGCGCGACCAAACTGGCTTCAAGCGTGCTGGCATGGGCTTCACCGCCAGCGCGTGGTTGTTCGAGTGGATTGCGCAGTTCGATGCTGATTTCTTCTTCATCGTTGGCATCGCTGTCTTCGGCGCGACAAAGGGGCAGTAATTCTGCCTGGCCCCACAGTGTTTGATGCGTATCATGCGGCGTAAAAAACGGCATGAGCGGTTGCATTTGCTCGTGCGCAAACGTGTTGTTGACCACATCCATGATGGCTGGTGAGGATCGGCGTGATTTATCCATCGGATACTGGCGCGCATCCAGATGGTGTTTCAGCCATTGACCGGCTTGATCAAGCAGGCGCGGATCGGCGCGACGAAATCCGTAAATGGATTGTTTGTCATCACCCACCAGAAACACTGAACGACTGTCGCGTTGTGCCTGGGCCATTTCTTCCAGCAGTGGCAGCAGCAGTCGCCATTGCGTGGGGTTGGTGTCCTGAAATTCATCCACCAGCAAATGATCAATGCGCTGGTCGAGTTTGAATTGCACCCAGTGGGCATTGTCGCTGTTGCTCAGCAGTTGATACGCCTTCCATTCCAGATCACCAAAATCCAGTTGGCGTTGTTCCTGTTTCAGGCGCTGGTATTGTTGCAAAAAATGATTGCCGGCCAGATACCAGGCATGGCTGCGCTGATAGGTTTTATGTCGTGCCCGGAGGTCGTTGATGCGATCGAGCAATGCGCACATTTCGCTGTGAATTTGCAGAAACTGTTGTTCACCATCCACGCCCATGGATTTTTGCTGGGCTTTGCTGGCCTTGCGTGAGCGAGGTCCGCTTTGGCTGAAAAATACTTCCTGCACGCTGCTGAAAAACGCCTCGTGGTCCGGTGTATTGGCGAGCGCATCGGCAAGGGTTTGGGCGAATTTCTCGTTGGTGGCAGTCTGATGTTTGGCCAGCAGTTGCGCAAAAGTGCGCAATTGTTGTTGTGTGGATTCGTTTTGCAACAGCGCGAGCGGTTTGTCGTCGGCATTGATGTCGAGTTGTTGTTGCAGGCGCTGGCTGGCATAGGCAACGGGATCAGTCTGGTCGGCGATGTAGGCCCACCAGTCCGCACGGAAATTGATAAATTGATCCAGGGCTTCGCGGGCACTGTTGAGCGTGCCGCAGTGGCTGAACAGGGTTTCCAGTGCGAGCGCCAGTTCGTCGTTGGGCGCACGCGTGGCCTGATCGCACATTGCGTCCCAGGCGCTGTCCAACAGCAAGGTGGTTTTGTCCAGCAGGGCGAAACCTGGCGGCACGTCGGCTTCCAGCGGAAATCGGCGCAGAATGTCCTGGCAGAAGGCGTGGAAGGTGGTGGTTTTAACCTTGATGGGATGGCGTAGCAGTTGTTCGAACAACTGGCGGGCGCGCTGACAGGTGGCGTCGCTGTCATCTTCGCCAATGTCGCGAAGTTGTTTGCGCAGTTGTTGATCGTCGCTGGCGCACAGTTCCAGCAGGCGTTCGAGCAGGCGGGTTTGCATTTCTGCCGCCGCTTTGCGGGTAAAGGTGACTGCGAGGATGGCATCGGGCTGTGCGCCGGCCAGCAGCAGACGCAGCAGGCGGGTCACGAGCAGATAGGTCTTGCCCACGCCGGCAGAGGCTTTAACCACGGCGTTGTGTCGGGGATGGGCGGCCAACAAGGGATTATTTTGCATGGGGGCAAGAATAACATGGCTCCAGGCTGTACGGCAGGGGCAGGACGGTTAGAATGAAGTGATTGCAGGAGGGAATTAAGCATGTCAGTGGAACAAGTTCGTCAGCGAATAGAACGATTGATTGAACCGCATTTACCCATGGTTCAGTTGATGCTGCAGCAGGCCGCGCAGCAAAGTGGCCAGTCAATGGCGGCGTTCGCGCAGAATGACAAGGTGATGGCAATGGTGTTGCGGCAGGTTCATGGCCGTTTGCCGCTGTTGGTGCGTTTGGCGTTGCGTGAGGAACGGTTCGTGACGTGGGTGCTGAATAATCGCAATAGTTTGTTCAAAGACGATGGCCGATTTCGTGGCTAGGCGCTTTTGCGCTGGTGCGCACGCGAACGCTGTAACAGCGCAGCTTCGTCGATGTGATCCATCTGCTCGGGTTTGAGGAATTTTTCCGCGTATTGCAGATAGACTTTTTGCCGAATAAAAATTTCGAACAAGTCGGCATCAATGTGCTGGTCATCGCGCATTTTTGCCAGGATGCCCAATGCCTGGCTGAGGGGCATGGGTTTTTTGTAGGGGCGGTCGGCGGAAGTGAGCGCTTCAAAAATATCGGTGATGCCCATCATGCGCGCCTGCACTGACATTTGGTCTCGGGTTAAACCGCGTGGATAGCCGCTGCCGTCCATGTGCTCGTGATGACCACCGGCGATCTCGGGCACATTTTTCAGATGCTTGGGGAAGGGCAGTGATTCCAGCATGCGAAGGGTGGTGGAAATGTGGCCGTTGATGATGGCGCGTTCGTCGCTGGTCAAGGTGCCTTTGACGATGTTGAGATTGAGGACTTCATTTTCAGTGAGCAACGGCCGCTGCTGGCCTTCGCTGTCGCGCCATTGGCGTTTGGCAATCTCTTTGACGCGATTCTGTGCATCGGCGCTCATGGACTCGCTGCCTTTGTTGCTTTGCTGCAAAAAACGCTGGTCGTCATTGAGCTGGGCAAGCGTATCGCGATAGTGCTTTTCTGCCGCTTTGAGTTTTTTCTTGTCGCCATTAGCGTCAAGTTGCACCTTCAGCCAATCAATTTCAGCATCGCGATACAGCGTTTCAAATCGTGAATTGATTAATTCCATGCGGTCGAAAATGGTTTCCAGTTTGGTGGACTTTTCGATGACATGCACCGGCGTGGTGATTTTGCCGCAGTCGTGCATCAGCGCAGCAATTTTAATTTCGTACATGTGCTCGTCAGAAAAGCGCACCTCTGCCAGCGGGCCGTGTTCATTGTCGTGAATGGCCTGGGCAAACATCATTGCAATTTCTGGAATGCGTCGGCAGTGAGAGCCGGTGTAAGGTGATTTTTCGTCGATGGCGTCGGCGATAACGCCAATAAATTTTTCCAGCAATACCTGCAAGTCGGTGATCAAAATGTGGGTGGTCAATGCCACGGCGGCCTGTGAGGCCAGCGATTCGGCCAGACGTTGGTCTTCGCTGGTGAAGGGGACAACTTCGCCGGTGGATTTGTCGGTGCTGTTAATCAATTGCAGCACACCGATGACATCGCTTTCGTGATTACGCATCGGGATGGTTAAGAACGATTTGGAACGATAGCCAATGATGCGGTCGTATTCTTTGGTGCCGCTAAAATCAAATCCCTGGCTTTCGTAGGCATCGGCAATGTTGACGGTGGTGCCGGTGTTGGCCGCGTACGCCGCGACGGTCGAGGTATCGGATTTGCCATTGGCCAGGCGTAGACGCACTGGGGCCAGGTTGATGGGGGGTTGACCGGGGCCGCCCAGATAAATGCCTTTGGAATGGTTTTGCAAAATTTCAAACCGCAGGTGCTTTTTGGGCTCGTCGAGCAGATACAGGGTGCCGCCATCGGCATTGGTGATGGTCTGCACGCCTTCTAGAATTTTTTTCAGAAGTTTGTGTTTGTCCTTTTCAGCAGACAGGGAAATACCCAGGCTGTTGAGCTTTTCAATGCGTGACAGAATGTCCGACGGCGAAATCATCACGGATCCTTGTGGTGTTTGACGAGATTTGGCGAACCGATGTGCGCCAGCCTGACGCCACAGGGCATCATCAGACGAGGTGTCTCTGGCAGCGACGACGCAGGGTCGTCGATCAAAAACGGGCGTTGGGTGTTTAGCACTCGCTCTCCAGCTGGTCCAAACAACAAGGGTTCTAGGCCGTTAGCGGCAGCGACTTTCCAAGGTTTAAGGGGCTGGAGGCAGTGTTTATGCGGAATGTGAACTAGTGCAGGGCTCGGGGGATGCTCAGGGTAAAGGCAGGGATGGTGGCGTCGAACTGGATGCCGTCGTCTGCCAGCATCTGGTAGCTGCCTTCCATGCAGCCGACCGGGCTGTCCATGACGGTGCCGCTGGTGTACTCGTAGCTGTCGCCGGGACGCAAATAGGGGGTTTCTCCGACCACACCTTCACCTCGGGTTTCCTGCACCTTGCCGGTGGCGTCGGTGATGATCCAGTGGCGGCTGAGCAGGCGTGCGGCCTGGTTGCCGGTGTTGGTGATGGTGACGGTGTAGGCGAAAGTGTACCGGCCCAATGTCGGTGACGACTGGTCGGGCAGGTATTGGGGTTTGACGTGTACCTGGATATCGTAAATTTTCTGCTGAATCATGGTCGTTGGCGTGAGCTGGCTAATTTGAGTGCGCCCAGCAGACCTACGTCTGGATTGAGCACGATGTTGACCGGGATCTGGGTCAGTAACTTGTTCATCCGCCCCTTGTGCAGAAACGCCGCCATAAAATCCCCTTTTTGTAGTCGGGGCAGTATCTTAGCGGCAATTCCACCGGCGATGTACAGACCACCATAGGGTAGCACGCTCAGGGCCAGATTGCCTGCTTGAGCGCCATAGATTTGCACGAACATGTCCAGCGCCTGTCGCGCCAGCGGATGCTGTTGCTGGTTGGCCAGGTGGCTGATGTGGGCGGCGGCGTCGTCCTGGCTGAGTATGGCCTCCAGGGCGTCAGACGGCAGCGCCGCCCGATCGGCGAGAAACGAAAAAATGGCGACGAGTCCCGGCCCGGACAGGACGCGCTCCACCGACACGTGTGGGTAGCGCTGATTCAGAGTAGTCAGCAATTCCTGCTGCAGGGCATTGTTGGGGGCGAAGTCCACATGACCACCTTCGGTGGCGTGTACCCGGTATCCCTGTGGTTGCGGCAGTAGCAGGGCTTGCCCCAGACCGGTGCCTGCGCCGATCAGCGCCCGTGGCGCGTTTGGCTGAGGTTTTCCGGGTTGCAAGGTGAGCAGGTCGGATTCGGCCAGTTCATCCAGGCCGTAGCCGACGGCAGCAAAATCGTTGATCAGCAGTAGCCAGGGGATGTTGAGTTCAGCCTTGAGCTGCTCGCTGTCCAGCAGCCAGGGCAGGTTGGTGACCTGGGCCTGCTGTCCCTCCCTGGTTGGGTTGACCGGGCCGGCGACCGCCAGGCAGGCGGCATCAATCGGGCCGGTTTGGGCAATGACTTCGCGCAGCAGTTGGGTGAGGCTGGCGTAGTTGGCGCTGGGGTAGCTTTGTCGCCAGATCTCGCGCTGCTGGACGTCTTTGACCAATATCCGACTGCGGGTGCCGCCAATGTCAGCGGCCAGCCGCAAACTCATGACTGAGGTTCCAGGCGGCTGGCGGCCGCGTGGTCGAGCAACCAGTGCAATGTGTGGCTGGCGCGGATGTTCTCGATCGGATAGGGCGGCTGCTGGCTGTGCTGGTGGACCTGACGCATGACCTCGGCCTTTCCGGCGCCGGCGGAAAGAATGGCGACATGGCGGGCATGGTTGATCAACGGATAGCTGAAGGTGATGCGCCAGGTGTGAAGTTGTGGCACTTCGTTGGCGCAGACCCAGTTGTGTTGTTCGCTCAGGGCGGTGGTGCCGGGGAACAGTGAGGCAGTGTGGCCGTCTTCGCCCATGCCCAGCAAAATCAGGTCGAAGCAGCCCATGCCGTCGACGCTGGGAAGCTGGCGCTGCAGCAGCGCCTGGTAGCGCTGCGCGGCCTGCGCTGCAGGCAATTCGGCGTCGATGCGATGAATATTGGCGGCAGGAATGGCTGCGCGGTCAAACAACGCTTCCCTTGCCATGCGGTAGTTGCTGTCCGGGTGATCCGGTGGTACGCAGCGCTCGTCGCCAAAGTAAAAATGGCTGTGTTGCAGCAGCTCGGCATTGGCCAGTGTGGCGATGCGCTGGTACAGCAGCTTTGGAGTGCTGCCACCGGACAGGGCGATGTGAAAGCTGCCACGTTGGGCGATGGCTTGTTGGGCCAGACTTAGCCACAGTTCGGCGGCGGCTTGGTTGAGTTGTTCGATGCCAGCAAAAATTCGCAGTTGGCTTTCCATGTCGATGTTGAGACTCCTATTAGGCCGATCCCGCCTGGTGGCGGGATCGGTGGTTCGGTTCAAGCGGCATTTTGCGCTAATTTGTTGCGCTTTTCACCTATGGCGGCGAGCAGATTGTCAAACGATTTGGCAAACGTGGACACACCCTCGTCTTCCAACTCCTGCATGGCCTTGTTCATGTCGATGCCCAGCTTGGCCAGTTGACCGAATTGCGCCGGTGCCTGAGCCAAATTTTGCATCAGGGTGTTGGCGGCATTGCCGTGCTCGTGGAACGCTTTGGCGGTCGCTGGCGGAATGGTGTTGACGGTGTGTGGACCGATCAGTTGTTCGATGTACAGCACATCGCTGTAAGCCGCATTTTTGGTGCCGGTGCTGGCCCACAGCAGACGCTGAGGTACTGCGCCTGCGGATTTCAGTGCAGCGAAGTCTTTGCCGTCGAACAGTTTTTGATATTCGACGTAGGCGGCTTTGGCGTTGAGGACGGCGATCTGGCCATGCAACGCATCATGAGCCGCAGTTTTGCCGGCGCATTTGTCCAGCAGTGGGTCAAGTTTGCTGTCGACGCGACTGACGAAGAAGCTGGCGACCGAGGCGACGGCCAGTGATTCGCTGCGTTGTTTGCGGGCTTGCAGGCCACGGATGTAGGCTTTGGCCACTTCGACATAACGTTCCACCGAGAACAGCAGCGTGGCGTTGACGTGAATGCCGTCGGCGATCAGTTGCTCGATGACCGGAATGCCAGCCTTGGTGGCAGGAATTTTAATCATCGCGTTGGGGCGGTTAATGCGGCGGAACAGCTCGCGGGCTTCGTCAATGCTGGCCTGAGTGTTGTGTGCCAGGTCGGGTGAGACTTCCAGGCTGACGTAACCGTCCAGACCCTTGCTTTGATCATACACGCCGCGCAGTTTGTCAGCCGCGCCCTGGATGTCGCGAATGGCCAGTTCGAAGAAAAATGCGCGGTTGTCGGCGCTGGGTTTTTCCCGCAGCAACTGACGGATTTGGCTGTCGTAGTCGCTGCCGCTGGTAATGGCTTTTTCGAAAATGGATGGGTTGGAGGTGATGCCGCGCAGATCCTGATCTGCGATCATGCGTTCGATGTCGCCGTTGTCCAGCATGCTGCGCTGGATATTGTCGAACCAGAAGCTTTGTTCAAATTTTCGAAGTTGTTTGAGTGCGTTGCGTGTCATGGTTGATTCCTTGCGCTTGATTACGGGTTTGCTGAGCAACTACGTCGACGGGGCTAAGTTAGACTTTAATGTCTTAGAGTAGTTTAGTCGTTGCCCGGTTAATTATTGGGTTGCAAATATGGTGCACGGTAGCCTCAGGACGGCTGCCGAACGATGGCTAATGCTTCGGTCACGGCAGCTACCACGCGTCGTTCGATGTCCATCATTTCGTCATAGCTGAGGTAAAACGTGGTATCAACGTCAAAACGGACATAGCGCGGCGGCAGGCGGTTTAATGCCAGGCAGGCAGCGTCCTCGAACTGTTCTTGATCCAAAATCAGGTTCAGTTGCGCAGTTTGCTTGCGAATCTGGCTGAATACCAGGTTTTCGTAATAATTGTGTACGGTACTCATGGCGCTTCCCGGTCGTTGGCGTACAATTCACGGTGTTTATCGTGTCAAAGTGGGGCGTGCTTGAGTGTCTGAGGGCGAGTTTTGCCATGGGGTGTCAGGTAAAAACGTCAGTAGCGCCCGGGTGCATATCCAGTAAAATAAGGTTTCCCTAAGTCAGGTGGGTTATTTTGGTGCTCATGCATATGTCAGTCATCTCTCGAATTCTCGGATTAGCGCTGTTGCTGCTGTTGTCGGCCTGCGGTTTGGGTACATCACAAGTCATGGAGCCCACGCCCACCGGTCTGACCCTGGGCGTCGAGGAGGTCAGCCTTCCCTCCGGTTACATTGTTCAGCTTCAGCCCAAGATGGAATATTCTGACGGTACTTCCCGTCCGTACGATGGCGAGGTTTTGTGGGAAACCAATGATGAATCTGTTGCGCGTGCCTACGTAGGGCCGAACAAATCGAAAAACTTGCTGCAGACGCGAGGCACTAACGATGGTAGCAAGTGCACCATCAAATTGATGACCACCGACAAGAAATATGTCGGACGGTTTGATGTAAAACTGGTTCGTGCGGATCTGATGGCTCTGGAGCCGCAGTTGGTCAATGGCGAAGTGCGTCTGACCGGTCGGTTCGAACGCGGATATGGTGCGACCAAACAGCGGTACGTGCAGGATTTGACGTACAACTATTTCTTCTATTCCACCAATCCAGAGTTATTCACAATTTCTTCCTCGGGTGTTGCGCAAATCCTCAATGAGGGTTCGGGGTCGATGGTTTTGAACAATATTTTTCCCTCGGAAGGCGGCCATCATTCGTTTGAATACCAGGTGGACGTGAACCAGGGGCAGATGCGGTTTGGTGGACGCATTACCCCCAAGTCGCTGGAGATTGTAACTGTCCCCAGCCTGACCAAATTGCCCCTGTACCAGCAGGTGGATGTAAAAGTGATTGCGCATTACGAGGGGGGGCGCACGCAGGATGTGACCCGCTGGGCGGCGGTCTCCGAGTATTTATCCGATAATTTCCAATTGCTGCGCAAGTTCGGCGAGAATGGTGTGTTGACGGGGTATGCATTGCGCGGAGATCAGGAAGGGGAAGGTAATCTGGGAGTGGATTTTGCCGGCGCACAGGCCAAACTGTCGGTTGAAGTGGTGCCCGCGCAGTTGGAAAGCATCAGTGTGGTTTCCAGCAAAAATATCTGGAAATGGCCCAAGGGCGAGGAAGTTGGATTGACGGTAAAAGCCAAATACGTCAATGACGACACTCGTTACGATATTACCAGCAATCCTGACGTGCTGTGGACGGTGACGCCAACAGGCATCCTTGAGCGGGTGACGACGGAGAGCGGTACCTTTTATCGCGGCCTGCGGGCGAATGAGTCGGCGGTGCTGAAGCTGACCTATCAGGACAAATCGGTTGAGCAAAAGATAGAAATTACGCCGGCAGCGATTGAGCGCATAGAAATCGACAAAACCGACACCCAGGTGGCAGTGGGCGGTGTGCTGCAATTGATGGTTAACGCGATATACACCGACCGCACTGATCCTGCCTATGATGCCACCAGGTCGGTGGAAAGCGGCGCGGAATTCGCGTCGGTGGCTGCCGATGGCAAGGTGACCGGTTTGAAGGAAGGGGTTGCCCGTATTGGAGCCACATTGACCGGTACGGCCAAGGGTACGTTGCAGGCTACTGCGGATATCAGTGTTACGCCGATGAAACCGAGCAAACTGGTATTGAGCGCCGTGGGTGGCAAGACGCTGTTGTCGCTGGGTGAAAAAGTTGGCTTGTCTGTGCGGGCGGACTACAACGGTGCCAAGCCTGTGGTCGATCTGCGTAGCGACCTGATCAGTTGGCAAGTGGATCCTCCGGGCATGGGGGCGGTGACCACCAAGGGCGAATTTGTTAGCTACAACATCGGCAATGTGACGTTGGTTGGTACTTACGAAGGCGTGCCCAGTAATCCGCTGGTGTTCGAGATTGCTCCCAAGGGGGTGGCCAGTGTGGCGATTGATTTGCCGGTGCCCGCCCGTCAGTTTCCAGCAGGTATTTATCTGACTCCGATCCTGACAGTGATTGGTACCGATGGTTCGATACTGGCCGATTATGAATATTCGGTACAGTGGCAAACCAGCGATGCCAATGTCGCGGAAGTGATTAACGGCGTGTTGCAGCTGAATGGGCCGGGCAATGTGATTGTCTCCGCCCGGGTTAACACCAATCACGTCGCAAATCTGGTGCTGCAGGTGACCGCGGCGGGGCTACCCAGCATATCGGTATCGTTGCCTGCGGTGATCAACATGGTGGTTGGTGAAGTGCGTGATTTTTCAGTGACCTACGTCAATGCTGACGGTAATCTGGGCAATACGCCCAGTGATTTGCTGTGCATGACGGCAAATATCGGGGTTGCCCAAGGCAGCGTTTTCGATGTGGATAACCAGTTGTGTAGTGTGACCGCCATGGGGGTGGGAACGACTTCGCTGGTTATCGAAGACGGCAGTGGCGGTGCAGTCTCGTCAACGACGCAGATCAACGTGACCGAACTGCCCAGCCTCGGTACGTTCCAAGAGGGTGCGGTCTATGACATCAGTTCTGTTCGTGAATTGGACCCGGTCCAGCGGTATAGCCATGTGATCAACGGGTTGCCACTGAATCGGCGTTACACGGTAAAGGTGGTGACCGCCAACGGTGCTACGTTGCGACTGGATAAGAGCCGTCTGTGGGTTGCGCAGCGGCCCTATAGTTTTGGTGAGTCCTGTTTGGCCCTGGCGGCGAATCGCAATAGTTTGGCCTGTGGAGCCCTGACCAGTAGCGGTAAGTTATACGTTGGCGTGCTTGATGACCTGGGTGGAGTGCCTTACAGGCTGCAGGTGATGCCTGAAGTCTACGAAAACGAAGGTAGCACGGCGTATCCTGCAAAGACACTACAGCCGGCGGCGGCTGCAGTCAGCGGCATGGTGTCATCGAATGCGGCTATGGGGGATGCGCTAAGCATTTACAAACTGGCAGGTTTGGAGGCCAATACAAGCTACGTGTTGACAATGAGCGGCCAAACCGAAGTGGTCTACATGAATTTGTATTCCGACTCGGCGGGTGATTTGTGTCCTCAGGTACCTGATTCTGCGGCAGTGGCGAGTGCCTTGCCGTCCACGGTGCAGCGCTGCGAATTTATTTCGCCGCCGGACGCCGGGAACCTGACCTTGCGGGTGTATGGTCATAAGGAGGGTTTGGCCGAACCCGGTGCGTCAGCCATTGGCGGTGCGTCCTACAATCTGCAATTCAGCAAAGCGCTGTAACTCAGCATCGAATCCAATTTTCTGGATTCGATTTCATTTTTTTGCCTGTGCGACCGATTAACTGTTAGCTCTCAACCGCCTAGCCGGTTGGGAGCGCAGTAGCCCAATGATTTTGTTAGAAAATGTGGCAAAGGGAGCTGGCATGGCTTTTTCTGGTGGATTGTCTATTCGCGCAAAGCTGAATATCAGCATTGCGCTTATCTTTTTGGCCGTAATGGTGGTGAGCACCCTGGTGTCGGTTGACCGCGAGCGCCAATATGCGCTTTCCGTTGCCAAGCAGCAGGTCACTGACTTGACCACCTGGTATTTCGACAGTCTGAACACCATGATGCTGACTGGCACGATGGATCAGCGAGGATTGCTGCGCGAAAAGTTGCTGTCGCGTGATCACGTACGAGAGGCGCGAGTGATTCGCGGCCTACCAGTATCGATTCAATACGGTTCAGGTTCAGCTGATGCCCAAGCGGTGGATGATCTGGATAACCTGGCACTGCAAGGTGAGCCACAAACCGTGGTCAGCGAAACCGACACAGGACGGATATTGACGATCCTGACGCCGTTTGAAGCGACGCGCGACACCCGCGGCGTTGACTGTCTGGCCTGTCATGAAGTGCCCGAAGGTTCGGTCAATGGTGCAGTGCGCGTCAGTTTCTCACTGGAAGAAATGGATGCCAAAGTCAAAGAAGAAACCCTGTTCAACATCGCGATGAACCTGGGTTTGTTTGCGCTTGGATTGTTGATCGCCAACCTGCTCATCAATCGTTGGTTTAATCGCCCAGTCAGTCACATGATGGAAGTATTGCAATCTCGTTCTGAAGGCGATGAAAACGCACGGATGGAATGGGACAGCAATGACGAAATGGGACGTTTGGGTGAAGTCTTCAACACCATGGCGGACAATATCAGCGTCGCGCACGAGCGTGAACATGCCACCGCCAATGAATTGAAATCCAAAGTGGACAGTCTGCTCGCGGTGGTCAATCGCGTGGCTGAGGGGGATTACAGCGCTACGGTTGGTTTTGATGGTAAAGATGCGATCGGTGAGTTGGGTACTCGGTTGCAGGTGATGGTCGACTACATTCGTGGCTCGATTGAAGAGAAACGTGAAGCAGTTGATGTATTGCAACAAAAAGTGGATTTGCTGCTACAGGTGGCTAATCACGTTGCCGAAGGGGATCTGACCGCCAGCGTCCACATGGAAGGTGAAGATGCCTTCGCCAAGCTGGCGATGGGCGTACAAGGGATGATTCAAAGTTTGAACGAACTGGTCGCGCAGATTCAACATTCTGGAGTGCAACTGGCCGCCGCTGCCACCGAAATTTCTGCCTCCATGTCGCAACTGGAAGTAACCGCAGAAAATCAGGCGCAAACCACGCACGACATCGCCGCGACGGCGACTGAAATTTCTGCTACCACCAAAGATCTGGTACTCACCATGGATGAAGTGGGGCGTGTGGCAGAGCGCGCCTCCAATTCGGCAGAAGACAGTCACGCTGGCTTGTCGCGCATGGAAAATATTATGCGCCAGTTGGCCGAGGGTGTTGTCACCGTGGGTGACAAACTGGAACTGCTTAAAGAAAAAGCCTCCAGCATCAGCGGCGTCGTGACTACCATTTCCAAAGTGGCCGATCAGACCAATCTGTTGTCGCTAAACGCGGCAATCGAGGCGGAAAAAGCCGGCGAATCTGGTCGTGGCTTTGCGGTGGTCGCTGTGGAAATTCGCCGCCTTGCCGACCAGGCTGCGGTATCGACTCTGGACATTGAGCACATGATTCGCGAGATGCAGGACTCGGTTGCTGTGGGAGTTGACAGTATTCGTTTCTTTACCGATCTGGTGCGTCACGGGGTCAACGAGGTGCAGATCGTCAGCAAACAGCAGTCGGAAATTATCGATCTGGTAGAAACGCTCAGTCCGCGTTTTGAGGCGGTGCATCAAGCGATGCATTTCCAATCTCAAGGGGCGGAGCAAATTAACGAGGCGATGATCAAGCTGAACGAA
>JAOUHV010000016.1 GCA_029884425.1 Gammaproteobacteria bacterium | reverse complement strand
GGGTTTCGCTGGCCAGCGAAACCCTGGACAATCAATGGCACCAGGTCACTCCGCTGGACAAACATCGCCTGGAAGTAACCGTTACCGATGCAGCCAATCAAACCGCCAGCAAAAACTTTTCCTTTCAGCTCAATGTCCTTCCGCCCGCATTGACGCTATCGAACATTTCGCCGCCGCTGCAAATCGACACATTCAGCAATCGCCAAGCCTATTCCGGTGCAACGTTTTCCGTCATCAATCAAGAAATCAGCAACACCAGCAGCAAAGACTTTTTGCTGTACCTTGATGATGCAGGCAGTTATTCATTGACACAAAGTTACGAACAAAAAACCAGCGAACACAAAGTCAATAAAATTCTCGACAAGGTTTGGCAAATCACCTTGCCCGATCATGCATTCGACGGCAGCCAGTGCCCATCCACCAGCGACGTAAAATCTCAAGAGGTCGATTATCTGTTCAAATACAACGGCGCGACTACCAACAATGGTTTTATTCGAGTTAACAAACCGCAAGGCATCATTGAACAGACAATCAACATCAACAGCGCAGCACTGCCTGCCAACATTGATGACACGCCAACGCCACTGCACTTGGACAGCAATCACGCCTACAATTCTACCGATAATTTTCATTACGACTACATGACCAATCCATGGGCAGACACCGCCGCCTACATCAGCAGTCGCACTGC
The DNA here is from genome assembly GCA_029884425.1 of Gammaproteobacteria bacterium. Taxonomy (NCBI): domain Bacteria; kingdom Pseudomonadati; phylum Pseudomonadota; class Gammaproteobacteria; species Gammaproteobacteria bacterium. The sequence continues at coordinate 47,753 of JAOUHV010000016.1, read as the reverse complement.
CAATGTTTACGATGCCGGCAGCAACACCTTCATCAATCAAACCTGCAGTGAAATCCACACCCTGTATCAGATCAATCGTATCAGGTATGAATCCGTTACCGGCTATCCGCTCAATCAGCGAAAAATAAACACATCAACAGGCAGCGGAAAGCTCCACAGTTTTATTGCCAAAAACTTAAACACCGGCCAAACATTGACTGCAGAAAATGGCTGGTATCGCATCGCGGCCGGCAACAAGGTTTTGATCAGCAAAAAAGTATTGTTGCCATCATTCACTGTCTACAACGACCCATTGGTTAAAACCAATGATTTTGATGCGTTCACCAGTCGCTATCTGGACAAGTTATTGGAATGGAAATTATCGACCGACATCCGCCTGCGCACAGCGCACAACATTGCGGACATCACCCAGGTATCGCAAATGACACAGGCTGAACAGAAATTTGGCCTGGGCATCATGACGCTGAGTATTAGCCGACCATGACAATCCTTAGCCCGCTGATGCACCACGCAAACGATATGTATCCTGCACCAAACCACTGGCAAAGCTCTGCGACTGCTCCAGATGCCATTGACTCGCGCCCTGTTGGCCATCAAACAACGGAATGCCCGAGCCCAACATGACCGGCACCCGGCTGATGGTCAAGCGTGACAGCAACCCTGCACGCAAAAACTGCGACAGCAATTGACCACCATCCACATACAGCGACCTCACTCCTTGTGCCTGCAACTGTTGCAGCATGTGGGATGGCGAGCCGCTGATTGCCCCGGCAACATTTTCTGCCATCGGCAATGGGCGATGGGTTGCCACATAAACCGGGATCGTGTACGGCCAAGGGGAAAAACCCAATACTTTTTCAAAAGTGTTTCGCCCCATCAGCAACGCATCCATACCTGACATAAATCGGCCAAAACCATAATCCTCATCCGGTTGTGCAACGCACTGCAACCATTCCAAGTCGCCTTCTGGCCCGGCAATAAATCCGTCCAGACTACACGCCATGAACCCATGTGCCTCACACCGCCATTCCATAAAATTTTCCTCTTTAAACCCTACTCATTTGGTTCTATTGCATCACCATCTGCAGCTAAATTGCCAGCGGTTATTGACGTTACCGTCAAAGTAAACATCTCTCTTCGAGGTTTCCATGCGTAAAAAAACACTTTGGCTCTTACCCTGTATGCTGATGCTGGCAAACGCTGCTCACGCGGCCAGTTGGAGTTCGACCAATGTCCAAGTGCTCAGCGGTGACAGTTATGAACTTGGTCCCGCCAAGCGCACGATACTCACCATCGAAAATGCGGCTGGCTGGGAATACGGCGACAGTTTTTTCTTTGTCGACATTACTAATCCATGGGGACACAAAACCGGTCAATACGTGGAGTTTTCGCCACGTGCCAGTTTGAATAAAATTTTTGATGCCCCGGTCAGTGATGGTTTGATCAAAGAGTATTTTATTGCATCCACGCTGGAGATGGGCAACAACCTCAACGCCCAACTGCTGGGCCCTGGCGTGGCGTTGAACTTGCCAGGCTTCCGTTTTGCCAATCTTAATTTTTACGCGCGAAAATCGCACCGCGATTGGGCAACGACTGACACCGACATCGGCGGACAAATCACCGCCACCTGGCAATTACCCATCGCGATTGCTTCCACCCAATGGCTGTTTGAAGGCTTCCTGGATTATGCCTGGGGTGAAAACAATAACAGCCATCCCAAGCGCGACAACATCATGACCGCACCACGTCTGTTGTTGGACGCTGGCGCGCTACGAGATCATCCAGGAAAGATATTCATTGGTATTGAGCAGCAAATCTGGCGCAACAAATTTGGCGTTGCTGATACGGATGAGAATGTTACCCAGGCAATGTTCAAATGGGTGCTCTAACGCCCCTGAGCCCCGCCAAATTTGTTAACTTCCGTTTAATTCCCACGTTCGGTAGTCATCCCTGCGGATGGCTACCGAAAAATGTCTATAAATTCATCGAACTATCCAGCCTGACGACTTTTTTCTAAATGTATTCCGTCAGCCGTCGCTAACAAACATAACAGGTATGTTTTTTGGCGTTTGAGGTTAACCTGGAGGAAGGCGTATGAGAATGTTAGTCATTGTTACCTTGCTGTTCTACGCACTCACCTACGCCGAAGTAGGGCTCAGTCCGCGACTCCAAGATAATAACCTTGCAGATATAAACAGCAGCAACTGGACTGTCACGTCAGTCAACCACGAGCATTGATCATCCCTGTTCCAAGCTTTATTCAGAACACTCTTTGGCAGCTAGATAGCGTTAATACAAACAAGTACCGATAATGGTATTTGCCTGCCTCAGGAAACCAGTACATCCTTCACCAAATCCAGGGCTTCTTGAGTCCGATCTGTGGAAATAGCCACCAGGCCATTAGTGTCATCGCGTTTTATGAAACGCAAACTGCGGATATTGATATTAGCATCTTTGAAACGCATGGCAATTTTCGCCAGCGCGCCCGGCTCATCCTTTAATCGAATCAAGATTGCATCTTCGGTAATGCATTTAATGCCGGGGATTTGCCGCAGATTCTGTAGCGCCAGATCGTATTTATTGACGGTAAGAATCGTGACCGCATAATCGCCAAAGGTTTCTGCATCAATGGAATCTATGTTGATATTTTCCTTGGCCAGGCAGTCGGTAATCTCTGCCATAACGCCTGCACGATTATCCGAGACTATGCTGATTTGCTTCATGTCGGCTCCTGATCTTTTCGCAAAATATCCACCAATAATTCATCAATGTGGCGTTGTTTTACATGCGGCATGGTGATGATATGTGCGATGTCATTTTGCACCGCCAACTGCCATTTTCGAATAACCGCACTGCTTGGCCGAGGAAAAACCACCGTCACTGAGTTCAGATTACGCCAGGCGGCGATGCCATTTTCATTAAACACCTTCACCGCATATTTGGCAGTATCCAGACATCCCGCCACCATATCGCGAAATCCTTCCATTCCATATGACTTGATGGCGTACCACAGAAACAGCGGTGTGATGGCACTGCGTGAACCTGCCAATGTCGTGTCCAACGATCCCACGTACTCCACTGATCGAGCAACCCGCTCAACATTTTTCTTGGTCGCCAGCACCACGCCACAGGGCAACGGTGAACCAATCATTTTGTGGCCAGAAATCGATAAACTATGCACACCATCAGCAAAGTCAAACGGCGGGGGATTGTTCATAAAGGGCAGGATCATACCACTCAATGCACAATCGGCATGAATGTAATAGCGCGTAACGGCCAACTCTTTGAGTATCTCCCGAATGGTGGCGATATTGTCAATCGCACCTTTCATCGTGGTACCAATATTGGCAAAAATAATCGGCGGCACATCGCGATGCATGCGAATGGTCGCCTTCAAATCTTCGTAATCAATTTCGCCATTGGGCAGGCTGCGAATCATGATATTGCGCGCATGCACTACGCGCATGATTTTGGAGACGCTGTAATGGGTATCTTCCGAGTAATACACCATGCCCTCGGGGAAAATTTCCCTGGCGAGGTAGATGCCGTACATGTTGCCTTCGGTGCCACCGTTGGTGACATATCCCCACAACTCTTCCGGTTTGGCATGACAAAGCTCGCCAAAAAAATTCAGCACTTCAACTTCAATGTCATGGGTATTGAGACGAAACGTGGAATCCGCGTATGGATCGCCCACATTGTTCAGCGACAAGGACAGAAAATCGTACAAGGGTGAATAATCAAACACCTGATTACAGGGATAGCCCACAAAATGTTCGATTTGTTGCTGAAAACGCTGCCTCAGCTCGTCAAGCCTAGCAGCATCCTGATCCGACAACATTTTTTTCGACATGCTGACAACCTCGGAATCCCAATCAATGGCACTGGAGCATTTTCCATCCATCCAGGCTCAACCAATACTTCCTACAATCTGAAACCGACCAAAGCTCTATCAGGCAAAAGCCAGGCCGTTGAGAAACCCGACAAATCCCAAATCGTTACTGCTTGGAGGCTTGCATCAACAATCGATCAAGGTTATTGGCGAATGCCTGTCGGTCCGCCTGATTTAGCGGCGGCGGTCCGCCACTCTGAATACCGCTGGCACGCAAGGTATCCATAAAATCGCGCATGTTCAATTTGGCTTTAATGGTTTGGGTGGAATACAGCTCACCACGCGGATTGAGCGCATTGCCACCTTTGGCCAGCACTTCTGCCGCCAATGGAATGTCGGCGGTGATCACCAAATCTCCCGCCGACAAACGCTGTACAATTTCATTGTCCGCCACATCAAAGCCGCCCATCACCACCATGGAGCGAATCACCTTTGACGGCGGCACCCGCAGGGAACGATTGGCCACCAGCACCATTTCCGTTTGCGTTCGTTCCGCCGCGCGAAACAATATTTCCTTAATGACCACGGGACACGCATCCGCGTCTACCCAAATTTTCATATATTCAGCCTTACCGATCGTACTTAATACTTTTTGCCAATCACTCAAAAAAACTAACGATGATGGGTGGCCCGTGCGTCGGAGCCAAAAAACAAATACCCCACCACAACACCACCGACCAAATAATTTTGTGTTTCCACCAACGGACTGTCGGCAAAAACTGCCGCATTCAATGTATCGTAGCGAACAAACAAACCCGCCCAGGCTTTGCGGCTGATGCCAGCAAAATTAATACTGACATGACTACCACTATAACCTTCTGTTGCCCGATATTGGGGGCGGTCAGGTGTCGCATACTGCGGCGCAACTTCATAAAAATAGCGATGATATTCACCACTACCCCAGATGGGCCCACCGACCACCGACAGCGTATAGGCGCGGCGAACCGGATTCCAGCGCTGGTAATATTCCACATAGGGGGAATACGTCCAGCCGCGACTCTGCAGCGACTTGAAATCTGATGAGAACACCGCTCGAACGGGATTAACCAGCCACAGCGACTGTGTCGATCCCGCCTGCTCTGGCCACATGCGGAAATGCAGCGAGGGCCCGATTTCGCCCAATGGGTCCAGCTTGGGCATATCAACCCGGGGGTTATGATGGTTTCTGACTGGAATATTTCCTGCCAGACTTAGATCGAGTTTAACTCTGCTGGTCGAAAACAGCTTTTGGCGCACGCCGCCATCATCAATCTGAAAGCTCTCGCCACGATAGCGACCATACGGGAAGGGCGCAGCAAAAAAACTATAATTTTTTGCGCCTCGATAGTCCGGTGCTGCCAGACCGCCAAAGCCGATGCCCAATTCCCACAGCGGTAAATGATTTGCCAGCGCCTGGGTTGACAGTAATTGCAGCAGGACTATCGTCAAGGCACGCAGTGAACTCATACTTTTCAACCCGAAAGAAAATCAACATAGATTATAACGATGTCAAATCAGGAATCTGAAGACAGCAGTAACGCAGTGGTGCACTGTTTGGCAAACCTTACCACAAAAAGAACTGGGCTTTCTGGATTTGCCCCACAATCTATCCTATGTTTACTGCTAGCTTCCGGTGCAAAAGAGCGTAACATACGCCTCGGCAATGTCTGTACAAACTTACGCCCGCAACGCAATCAAGCAAAGCCAGCTCAAGCTGGTCCTTTTGCGAATGCACTGCAACATGCTGAAACGATTTCCCGTATCAACATGCACACACAATAACGACAACAGGAGAGTTTATGACTACAGCCACCGCGACCACTTCCACCAAAAAACCGCGCAGCAAGAAAGCAAGCGTCATGACTGAGCTCAACATCAACACCCTAACCCAGGAAGAGCGTCAGCAAATGATCGCAGAAACAGCCTATTATATCGCTGAACAACACGGATTTGAGCCTGGGCGCGATCAGCAAAACTGGCTGGAAGCCGAACGCCAGGTTGACCAGATGTTAAGCCAGCATATTACCGAGAATAACGCTTAACCCCCTAAAGACCTTCCGCCCCTGCAAACAGGGGCGGTCATTTTGCGCCTCACCACGAACTTGCTGGCAAATCCAAGAAAACCACCAACTGATAACCTGCAAACAAGAACACCGCAAACGTAATTATCGCAATCACCGAACGCAAACTGCCCAACGCGCTGGCATCAATGATTTTTTGTGCTAACAAATCAAACACCGCCACCAGTGGAATCATCGCGCAGGTCAGCGCCACAAACCCCGCCAATGACGCTGGATGATTGGGGAACATCAGCAACAGGCCAAAAAACAACGCAATCAAGGCATACGCCGCCACCAGTGTAACTATTCGCATCCGCTCATCCCATGTACCGAGTCAAAACCGGCCCCAGTATACCCAGCCAGCCCCTCGCCGCCTATCCCCAATAAAAAAGGCCGGGCAAGCCCGGCCTGGAATATCCGCACAGCTAAATTACCACTTCACTGCCTTGATGCGTTCGCGATAACCGTCATGGCAGGCAACGCACGCATTCAGCGCCTTGCCATAATTTTCGATCACTCCGCCCATGTCTTTTTTCTCCGCAGCCGCTTTCATCGCCATCGCCGCTGCGTGCACATCGTTATCGTGGCCTTTGAATTTGGGCAATTCGAATCCCAGCTCAAGCAACAGTGCCTGGCGCTGTTTGATTGGGGGCTCTTTGTGATACGCCACCGATTTTGCCTTGTCGGCAATCAGCGCATAATCAGCTTCGCCTATGCCCTTGACGATCGACTGCATATCTGCCGAAATCATCTGCATGGTTTCCTGTAAACTCTCTGGCTTTCCCTCTGCATCTGCCGCCATGGCTGGCGACACCATCAACAGAGTCAACATCGTTAGCAATAACTTAGTCATACATCACCTCATCAGTTTTCACGTTTTGATACCGGCAACATCGCTGTCAAAAACAATTCCCAAACTGTCTCTTTTTGTTCGTTCAGCGAGAACGAAAAATCCGCCAACGACCAACGCATTAACAAGCCCTGAATGGTGGCAATCAGCAGGGAAGCTGTTTGCCTTGATGGCAAATTATCTCTCACCTGCCCCTGCGCTTTGGCTTCGTCCATCAAGGATGCCAAATTATCCGCGTACACATTCATCACCTGCTGAACACGAGCCTTCAATTCTGGCGACTGCAAATGCAAATCGTCAGAAAACAAAAATCGGGGCAAACCACGCACTTCGCTAACATACACCAAATGGGTAAACACAATCTGCTGCAAACGAACCAATGGATCACCCGATGCGGTAAATATAGGTGACGTTTGCTGCCCCAGGCCGTTCACCACAGCATCGAAAGTCGCGCGCAATAAGTCTTCGCGGGTTTTGAAGTGACGAAACACTGTAGGCTGAGCCACCCCCACGAAATCGGCCACCCGCTGGGTAGTCACCCCCGACAGACCATGTTCCGCCGCCAGCGCCAACACCGCCTGCACCATCTCCTGCTTACGAATTTCGTGACTTTTGCCCATCTGCTCACCGCCTTAATCAGCTTATCGGCCCGGCTGGGAAGTTTGTGAGTAATTGATTACTTTCTTTTCTCATAAAGCCATAACCATTTGATTAATAATATATTTTATTTAGCAACCGACCTTCATTCTCGCCTTTGGGACAGTAACAAAGCCAATAGGCGCGCACTCCGCCAACACCGGAGCTAGGTGGTTTTTGCTATAATGAGCGTTTTTTGATCCCGGAATACAGCATAATGAGTACAGAACAAGCCCTTCACGCACGCAGCGAATCCAAATGTGAACTTTGTGGCGCCACCGATAATCTGGCGGTATACCAGGTTCCGCCCACCACCACTGGCGGACTGGACGAAAGCATCCTGACCTGCGGCACCTGTCTGGAACAGATCAATAATCCCGAGAGCATGGACCCCAACCACTGGCGCTGCCTCAACGACAGCATGTGGAGCCAAACGCCCGCCGTTCAGGTTGTCGCCTGGCGCATGCTGCATCGTCTGCGTGGTGAAGGTTGGCCACAAGAGCTGCTAGACATGCTGTACCTGGACGACGCCACACTGAGCTGGGCTCGCGCCACGGGCGAGGCTGATGCAGAGGAAGACAAAATCATTCACCGCGACTGCAACGGCGCCATTCTGGAGGCCGGCGACACAGTGACCTTGATCAAGGATTTGAACGTCAAAGGTGGCGGCTTTACCGCCAAACGTGGCACCGCAGTACGGGGAATTACTCTAGTGCGGGATAACGCGGAACACATTGAAGGACGGGTTAATGGTCAGCAGATTGTGATACTGACCCAGTACGTGAAAAAATCGATTTGAGAAATCAAAACCGTCTGGCGTTTTTCGGCGCCAGACGTGTCCACCCTGCATTAGCTGCCGGTGGACAATGAGATAATCAGCCAGCCTTTATCAAACTGTGACACACACATGTGGTAATCCGACGGGCTGCGGATTTTGTCCTTGGGCAGATATCCAGTCTCACCTTTATCCAGCACGGTAACTTTCACCCACGCGCCACCACTGGAATCTGCCTTGCTGCGCCAGTCCTTCACCTGCACCAGATGGTACGAGAGGGTACGTAGCGTCCGGCTACCGAAATCCGGCTCGGACTTCAGCAGCACGTTTTCCTCAATCACCACACCGTGGCCAAAAATATCTAAATTATCGGGGAATTCCGTAAAAATATACGGTCCACAAAATGTTACGCCTCGGTTGGAGCGCAAAAACGTTCCCCCAAGGCTCAAAATCCGACTCAGTTCGGTCCAGAGTTCAGAGTCCTGTGAATCCATCCGCCAGTAGTTGGCAAATGCCTGGGCACCGTCGGGCACTCCTTTGTTGTTAACAATTTTGGGCGCGATAAAGGGCACCAGCGATTCATGCTCGCGGAATTTCACCACTTGGCGCAGGCGATCGAGAAATTCCTGCAACGTCGCATCCCGGTACGTGTCATCAACCGGAAGCAAGCGTTTATCAAATTCATCAGCAAACACCGGTGCCGACAAGCCACCGATGGCAAGCAAGCCCACCACCAAGATTCGGATTAAATTGTTATGCTTCACGATACGCCAACTATGTCACAGGTTTACAACGCTTATTCCCATATCGAGCACTGACACTCAGACTTTAGTCCTCATTCGGTCTAAGGGAATGACGCCAGTACTGCCCATCCTTATCAAACAAACGACGTGTTTCCTGCGGCCCCCAGGTGCCCGCTGGATAGGTATGAATAAAATCACGCTCGGTCGACCACACCCGCAAAATCGGATCCACAACCCTCCATGCCCATTCCACTTCGTCGTAACGCAAGAACAAAGTTCGGTCGCCTTCGATCACATCCAGCAGCAAATCCTCGTAGGCATCGTGCGCCACTTCGTTGTCATTGCGGAAACTCGCGTCCAAACTGGTTGTGCGCGTTTTCATTTCCAGACCAGGTTCTTTGACCTGCATTTCCATGCGCACGCATTCGTAGGGTTGAATCCCCAGCAACACCCAGTCAGGGTTGAGTTTATCCACTTGGGTGTTGCGGAACAAATGCTGCGGCGGCACTTTGAAGCGAATGCTGACAGCTGATTTGCCTTCTGCCATGCGTTTACCGGTGCGAATATAAAACGGCACTCCGCGCCAACGCCAATTGTCGATGTAGAGCTTCAGCGCCGCATAGGTTTCGGTGGTGCTGTCATGCGGCACTCCATCCTCTTCCAGATAACTTTTCACTTTAGCACCATCGACCACGCCGCTGGCATATTGCGCACGGAATGATTGCGCGTGCACTGCACTGGGGGCAATGGGTCGAATGGACTTCAGCACTTTCACTTTTTCGTCACGCAGCGATTCTGCATCCATGGTGGGCGGTGGTTCCATCGCCACCAGTGTCAACAACTGCATCAAATGCGACTGAATCATGTCACGCAATGCACCGGCACCATCGTAATAATCCGCACGACCACCAATTCCCATAGTCTCGGAATGTGTGATTTGAACGTGATCGATATAGTTGCGATTCCACAGTGGCTCCATCAACACGTTGGCAAAACGGAACACCAAAATGTTTTGCACTGTGCCTTTGCCCAGGTAATGATCGATACGATACACCTGATGCTCATCCAAGCAGTGATGCAGCCGCTTTTGCAGCATCTGCGCGCTTTCCAGGTCATAGCCAAACGGTTTTTCGATAACTACGCGACGCCAGCCGTGATCTTCACGGGTCAAACCATGCGCTGCCAGACGCTCAATCACCACGCCAAATTCGGCAGGACGCAATGCCATGTAAAACGCCGCGTTGCTGGGAAAACGACTGTCATCATCCAGCAAGGTTTTCATGTCGCCGTAGCAGCATTCTTCGTTGAGATCAAAACTCATGTATTCAAGACGTTTGGCAAAGCGAGTAAAAACGACCTCATCCAAACCACCGCGCGCTTGGGCAACCAGCATTTCGCGCACTTCCGCTATCCACTGTTCGCTGGTCCAGTCACGACGGGATAACGCCATAATGACCGTACCTTCCGGCAGGCGATTGGCCACTTCCAGATGATAGAGGGCGGGCATCAATTTGCGGCGCGACAGGTTGCCGGTAGCGCCAAAAATCACATAGGTGCAAGGTTCGACAATGGCTTTGTTGTGCATGATCATGCTCTCTATCAGTGTTTCGCCAGACTGATCCAGTCAGTGTGAAAAAATTCGCCGCGCGGCCGGTCGATACGCTCGTAGGTGTGCGCACCGAAATAATCGCGCTGCGCCTGCAGTAAATTGGCTGGCAGGGTTGCGCTGCGATAACCATCAAAAAATGCCAGCGCCGATGAAAATGCAGGTGCAGGAATGCCACGTTCAATGGCAAAGCTCAACGCCCGACGCCAACCCTGCTGCGACTGCAAAATCGCCTTTTTGAAAAAATCATCCAACAGCAAATTTTCCAGTTCAGGATTTTTGCTGTAGGCCTGTTTGATTTCGCCCAGGAAGCGGCTGCGAATGATACAGCCTCCGCGCCACATTAGCGCAATGTCACCGTAATTTAATTGCCAGCCGTATTCCTTGGCGGCACGCCGCATCAACATAAAGCCCTGCGCGTAAGAAATAATTTTTGATGCGTACAGCGCGTCGTGTACCGCTGCGCTAATTTGCTGCTGATCAACCTTGCCAGCGGGCAAGTCCAGTGAAATTGTTTTGGCTGCCTTGACGCGTGAATCCTTGATCGCCGACAGACAACGGGCAAACACCGCTTCGCCAATCAGCGTCAGCGGCACGCCCATTTCCAGTGCGTTAATGCCTGTCCAGGTGCCAGTGCCTTTTTGACCTGCGGTATCGAGAATTTTGTCCAGCAATGGCTGGCCATCGCTGTCTTTGACTTTAAAAATGTCACGGGTAATTTCGATCAGGTAGGAATCCAGCAGGCCCTTGTTCCACTCATCAAAGGTTTGCGCCAACTGATCCACACTCAACCCCGCGCCCTCGCGCAACAGTTGATACGCCTCGCAAATCAGCTGCATGTCGCCATATTCGATGCCGTTGTGCACCATTTTCACATAGTGACCGGCCCCACCTTCACCCACCCATTGGCAGCAAGGCTCGCCATCCACTTTGGCAGCGATGGCTTGAAAAATATTTTTCACTTCTGGCCAGGCAGACTTGTCGCCACCCGGCATTAACGATGGCCCAAACCGCGCACCTTCCTCACCGCCAGACACACCGACACCCAAATAGCGCATACCTTGTTGCTGACAGCGTTTGACACGACGCTCAGTATCGACGTACAGCGAATTGCCGCCGTCAATGATGATGTCGCCCTTGTCCAAATGCGGCAGAACCAAATCGATGAACTCATCCACCACCGCACCGGCCTTGACCATCAGCATAATCTTGCGCGGACTTTTCAGGCTCGCCACAAACTGCTCCACACTGTGACAACCGTGTACGTTGTCGTACGCCTTGCCGGGTCCCGCCAAAAATTCATCGACCTTGCTGGTGGTGCGATTAAAAACCGCCACGCGAAAGCCATGGTCGAGCATGTTGAGCACCAGATTTTGTCCCATTACTGCGAGACCAATGAGACCGATATCGGCTTTTTGCATAGCGTGATCCTTTAATACGAGTCCTGTTTTGTGTAAAAATCAGCAAATTAACGCAAACTGACGACAATAACGTCATTCACGGGCGATTACTTTATTGCCTAAGCACTTCAATCATTGGGCCAGGAATACACCACGAATGCGAATTCTTTTTGCGAGCAGCGAAGTTTTTCCACTAATCAAAACCGGCGGATTGGCAGATGTGTCCAGCGGCTTGCCCATCGCGTTACAAAAGTTGGGCGAAGACATTCGCATCGTTATGCCAGCATACCCTAGTGCGTTGAAAAATGCCGGACGTACCACGGTGGTCGCCGAATTTCAGACCGATTTTCCTGGCCGCGTACTGCAAGGCAAATTGCCCAAAACCAAAGTTCCGGTTTGGTTTATCGATATTCCCGAATACTTCGAGCGTGTCGGCGGCCCCTACAGCACCGCCAGTGGTGACGACTGGTCGGACAATGCGCAACGCTTCGCCGCCTTCTGCAACGTTGTCTGCCAACTGGCCAACAACCAACTGGGACTGGACTGGGCTGCCGATGTCGTGCACTGCAATGACTGGCAAACAGCACTGGTACCGGCACTCCTCGCCCAGCAAACCACACGCCCCGCCACGGTATTCACCATCCACAACATGGCCTATCAGGGACTGTTTCCGGCCAGCACCTTTGCCCGGCTGAATTTACCTGCGCAACTGTGGAGTATGAATGGCCTGGAGTTTTACAACCAACTGTCGTTCATGAAAGGCGGCCTGGTTTTCGCCGATCGGATCAACACCGTCAGCCCCAGTTATGCGCAAGAAATTACCCGCGCCGAATTTGGCTGCGGCCTGCAAGATTTGCTGCGTTATCGTCAGGCCAGCCTGTCGGGCATCCTCAACGGCATCGACGACGGCGAATGGAATCCGGCCAAAGACCCGCATCTGGCGGCCAACTATTCAGTTCGCCAACTGGATGCCAAGGCGGCCAACAAAGCGGCACTGCAACAGGCGTTCGGCTTGCCCGTCCGCCCTGATGCGCCATTGATCGGCATGGTGGGTCGCATGGTGGAGCAAAAAGGCTATGACTGGGTGCTGGCCGCCCTGCCGGCACTGCTTGCGCAGGACGTGCAGGTGGTGATGCTTGGCTCCGGCGACAAGACATTGCAAACGGCACTGCAGAATCTCGCCCAACAACATCCGCAGCAATTCAGCGTTCGCATTGGCTACAGCGAACCGCTCGCCCATTTGCTGGAAGCAGGCTCGGACATGTTCCTCATGCCTTCGCGATTTGAGCCTTGCGGGCTGAACCAGATCTACAGCCAGCGCTACGGCACCGTGCCGATTGTTCACCATGTCGGCGGTTTGATCGACTCGGTGATCGATACCAATGAACAAACTTTGCGCGAAGGCACCGCTACCGGCTTCCATTTTTACACCGGCTCGGCCCAGGCCATGACCCAAACCACCTTGACGGCCATCGATATCTACCGCAATGCCAAGGAAATCTGGCATAAATTGCAGCTAAATGGCATGAAAATCGATTTTGGCTGGAAACAAAGCGCGGTACGCTATCAAGCCCTATATCAGCAAGCGCTGCAAACTCGCTAAATACAAACAGGACATTTTAGGGGTATAATACCGGCCTTTTGAGTGTCTGCAGATAGCAACGCTGCAGACACAGTTTTCCTTCCGGAACATCAACAAAGAAGTGTTTTCAATGAAACAAGCAGGTGACAAAGTTTTACGCAACCGGGTAAAACTGCTGGGTACACTTTTGGGCAATGTCCTGAAAACGCAGGCAGGCGATGGCGTGTTTTCCGCTGTAGAAGCGCTACGCACGGGTTATATCACCCTTCGCAAACAATACAATGCCACCACTCACCGCCGCCTTGCGCGCATTATCGACAATCTGGATCCGGAAACCCTGACTCACGTTATTCGTGCGTTCAGCATTTATTTCAGCCTGGTGAATATCGCCGAGGAAGATTTCCAGCAGCAACAGCGTCGTGCCGGCCTGCGCCGCGGCCAGTCCTACCCTGGCTCATTTGACAGCATTGTTAAATCCTTTACAAAACAAGGCATAAGCGCCGACCAAGCACAAAAGCTGCTGTCGTCCCTGGCCTATGTTCCGGTCATTACTGCGCACCCCACCGAATCCAAACGCCGCAGCATCATGGAAAACCTGCGCCGTATTTACAACATCAACACCGAGCTCGACGACAGCCGCCTGACCAAGGACGAGCACGCCGAACTGGTGAACAAACTCGAAAGCCAGATCCGGGTGTTGTGGCACACCGACGAAGTGCGCAGCCAGCGCCCCATCGTGTCCGACGAAATCCGCCTGGGTTTATACTACGCTCGCGAAACCCTGTTCGAAGCCATTCCCCAGGTCTATCGCCAACTGGATAAATCGCTGATCAAGCATTACGGTTACGATGCCAAAGGTCGGCAACGGGTAACCACTCCCAGCTTTATTCATTTCGGCTCCTGGATTGGCGGCGACCGCGACGGCAACCCCAACGTCAAACCCGAAGTTACCGAACTAGCTCTATACCTGCAGGCGCAAACCGTATTGATCGAGTACGTCACCCGCCTGCGCAAGCTGGCGAAATACCTGACGCACTCGGCCCAGCTGTGTCCGTCCAGCAGCGCCATCACCGGCCTCATGGCGCAATATGAGCACTACAGCGACCGCGCTTTTGGCGATAAGCCGCAGCAATTTACCCACGAGCCCTATCGTCGCCTGCTGCGCATTGTTCGCACCCGCCTGGAAGACAACCTGGTCGCGATCAAGAGCAAACTGCAGGACAAGCCCGTCAAGGACAACAACATCGCCTATAAAAACGAGCAGGAATTCCTTGATGACCTGTACGTCATTCGCGACTCGTTGATCGAACTGGGCGACCATTTCTCGGCCAACGGCGAGTTGCTCGACCTGATCCGTCTGGTGGAAAGCTTTGGTTTTTATCTGTACAAGCTGGACATTCGCCAGGAATCCACCCGCCATACTCTGGCAGTTGCGCAGATTCTTGCCGACTACTACGGCAAAGCCGATTATCTGGAAAAGTCCGAGGAAAGCCGGCTGGCCCTGCTCGCCGAGCTGATCCAGAGCCCGGACGCGCCCGAAGTCAATGTTGCCGCGCTCAGTGAAGAAAACCGCGACGTGGTTGAAGTGTTCTCGGTCATGCGTCGCCTGCGCAATACCCTCAGCCCCAACACCTTCGGCGAATACGTCATCTCGATGACGCACGAAGCCTCGCACGTGATGGAAGTCATGTTCCTGGCACGCTTGGCGGGGCTGGCCGGTTTCAAAGACGACCAATGGCACTGCCATGTGCGCGTCAGCCCGCTGTTCGAGACAGTGGAAGACTTGGCCCACATTCAGCCGGTCATGACCCGTCTGTTCGACAACGCCTGCTATTCTCACCTGCTCAAGGCCTCCGGCAATTTGCAGGAAGTCATGCTGGGCTATTCCGATTCGTGCAAAGATGGCGGCATTCTGGCTTCCGTGTGGAATCTGTACAAGGCGCAAAAACAAATCACTGCCCTGGCCAAGAGCAAAGGTCTGGACATTCGTCTGTTCCATGGCCGTGGCGGCACCGTCGGTCGCGGTGGTGGCCCCACTCACGAAGCGATTCTGTCGCAACCCGCCGGCACTGTTCATGGCCAGATCAAATTCACCGAACAAGGCGAAGTGCTGTCCTTCAAATACAGCAACATCGAAACGGCGGTGTACGAACTTACCATGGGTGCCAGTGGCCTGATGAAAGCCAGCCGCTGCCTGATCGAAAAAACGGAAGATGATCGTGAAGACTTCCTGCAGATCATGAGCGAACTGGCCGCAGAAGGCGAGCATCAGTATCGCCACCTCACCGAGAACGTGCCGGCCTTCCTGGATTATTTCTACGAAGCCACGCCCGTCAGCGAAATCGGCCTGATGAACATCGGCTCACGCCCATCCCATCGCAAAAAAGGCGACCGCACCAAAGGTTCAGTCCGTGCGATTTCGTGGGTATTTGGCTGGGCACAGGCGCGTCACACCTTGCCTGCCTGGTATGGTATTGGCGCTGCCCTGGAAAAATGGCGTGACAGTAACCCCCAGCATTTGGCCACCTTGCAGTCCATGAACAAGCACTGGCCATTCTTCCGCGCGCTGATGAGCAATACCGAAATGGCGCTGACCAAGGCCGACATGGACATCGCCGAGGAATACCAGAGCCTGTGTGTGGATCAGGAAGCCACGCGCGAGGTGTACGAAATGATCCGCAAGGAATTCAAGCGCACACTGAAGCAGACCTTGAACGCCGGCGACCATTCGCGCCTGCTGGAAGAAAATCCCAGTCTGGCGCTGTCACTGTCACGCCGCAATCCTTACCTGGACCCGCTCAACCACATCCAGGTGATTTTGCTCAAGCGCTACCGTGCGCTGGCAGACAATGACCCGGCCAAGCAAGCCTGGCTGGTGCCGCTGCTTCGTAGCATCAACGCCGTGGCCACCGGCATTCGCAACACAGGCTAGCCATCCAGGCACTGCCCAACAAAAAAGCCCGCAATTTGCGGGCTTTTTTATTCATCACGTGGCGAACAATATCACTCGTCGCCAATCACCGCCGAGGCAAATCCCTGCAAGGTCTGCTTGATGTGCGCGGTTTCGTTGCCGCACTCAATCACGCCAAAATCGTTGACGATGGTCCGAGGCTCTTCATAGGCCAGCCAGACATTGCCGTTCATGTCTTCGTAAATACGCATTTGCAGTGGCTTGTCTTTGCGCAGCCCCTTGGCACAAGCGCCGATCGCACTGCCGTACAAAGGATTGGTAAATTCGATTTCCATCCCGTTTGGCGTTTCGCGCTCGGCCACCTCGGGCAATTGTGCCCGCTGCAACACCGCTACCGCCCGTTCAGCGGTTGCCTTCACATCGTGCTTGCTCAGCATCCGGGTTTCCGCCGCCCAGGTCGACGCAGAAAATACAGTTAACAAACAAAGCGTTATTATTTTACTCATGCTTCCATCCCCTTTTTTGCGCACCGGCATTTGCCGCCACACGGCAAGTTTGCTCGTACACGCATCCTGCAAAGTTAGCGCCGGCAAATTAAATTTGTCTTATTGGAGTACTCGGGAATAGGAAAAGGCAGGCAGAAAAAAGCCCGCGCCAGGCGGGCTTGAGAATTAGTTGTTGGCCACTTCAGCCAGCTGCATCGGGATAAAATTGCGCTGACCGGTGATTTCATTGCGTTCGTTCAGATACACCATGCTGGGTTCAAAACGGTCGGCTTCGGCTTTGTCCATTCCGGCATAGGCGCAAATGATAATGCGATCACCTGGATTGGCCAGATGCGCCGCCGCGCCGTTAACCGAAATGATTTTGGAACCCGCCTCAGCACGAATAGCGTAGGTAACAAAGCGATGACCATTGGCCACATTGTAAATATGGATTTGTTCGTACTCACGAATGCCGGCAGCATCCAGCAAATCCGCGTCGATGGCACAGGAGCCCTCATATTCCAGCTCCGAATGAGTCACGCAGGCACGGTGAAGCTTGGCTTTGAGTAAGGTTAAATACATCTATCTCTATTCCTGTTTCCGAGTCTTAGACTCTACTATCGAGGTTAGGCGCGCAATTATGCCTTTTCGAGCCTATTTTCGCAAATCCACCCGTAGGTTATCAATCAAGCGGGTCCGTCCCAGGCGCACCGCCACCAGTATAACGGCCTCATCAGCGAGCTGCTTCAGTGGCTGCAATTTAACCACGTCACAAATACTAAAATATTCCACCGCAAACCCGGCCTGCTCCAGTGCCTGACGCGCCTCGTGCTCAATCGTTAGACACATTCTACCCTGCTGTAGTTCGCGACCTGCCCACCCCAACGTGGCATAAATCTGCGCGGCCTGCTGGCGCTGTTCATCGCTCAGATAGCCATTGCGCGAGCTCATCGCCAGACCACTAGCCTCACGGGTTGTGGGATGACCAATGATTCGGGTAGGGATATATAGATCCGCCACCAGCCGGCGGATCACCGCCAATTGCTGAAAATCCTTTTCACCAAACACTGCCACATCGGCCTGAACCAGGTTTAGCAGCTTGGTCACCACCGTTGCCACGCCATCGAAATGGCCCGGACGATGGGCACCGCAAAGTTGCTCAGTCAGGGTGGGCACAGTGACTCGACAGGAAGCCTCGCGGCCAAACGGGTAAAGTTGATCCTCGGTTGGCGCAAACAATAACTGCACCCCTTGGGCCTGCAGCTTTTGCTGGTCCGCTGCCAGGGTGCGCGGATAACTGTCCAGATCTTCGTTGGCGCCAAATTGCAGCGGGTTGACAAAAATACTGACCACCACCCGATCCGCCAGCTCTGCACCGTGCCGGCACAAATCCAGATGGCCTTGGTGCAAATTCCCCATGGTCGGCACAAATGCCACCGTCAGACCCTGACGGCGCCAATCGGCAATCTCGGCGCGCAATGCTTCTACCGTTGAGACTGTTTTCATCGGTTAGAAGCCGTGCTCAGGCGCAGGAAACTGACTGGAGCGAACTTCGGCCACGTAAGCGGCAATCGCCGCACCGATGCTGTCGCGGCCCTGCATGAAATTTTTGGAAAACTTGGGACGCTTGCCCAGCGTCACGCCCAGCATGTCGTACAACACCAGCACCTGGCCGTCAGTATCAACACCGGCACCAATACCGATGGTAGGAATAGTCAGCGCCGATGAAATCCGCTCGGCCAAGCGCGCCGGCAGGCACTCCAGCACCAGCAAATCGGCCCCGGCCGCCTGCAGTTCCAGCGCCTGTTTGAGGATCAGTTTGCCCTCATCTTCCTCGCGCCCCTGTACCTTGTAGCCACCCAGCTTGTAAACAGACTGCGGCAACAGCCCCAGATGGCCGCACACCGGAATGCCGTACGAACTCAGCGCACGCACGCTGTCGAGAATCTGTGGATGCGCACCTTCCAGCTTCACCATGTGCGCACCGCCTTCTTTCATCAGGCGACCGGCATTATGCAGCGTCTGCTGCACGTCGCTAAAACTCATGAACGGCATGTCGGCGATCACCATCGTCTGCGCCGAACCGCGCCGAACTGCGGCGGTGTGATAAATCATTTCGTCCAGCGTCACAGGCACGGTGCTTTCCTTACCCTGCACCACCATTCCCAGAGAATCGCCTACCAGCAAAATATCAACGCCATTTTCCACCGCTTGCGCCGCGAACGACGCATCGTAGGCGGTCAAACAAACTATTTTCTTGCCTTCCTGCTTCATGTTCAGCAAGTCAGTCACACTGGGTTTAGGCATGTTCACCACTCGTCATTTTTTCCATTCCGCGCCAATCCAATCCCTGCGCTACCTCGGCAAGCTGCCGTCCGTCTGGCAACACCAATTGGGGAGCAATTTCCAACAGCGGGAAAACCACGAACTCCCGTTGCGTTAATCCGATATGTGGAATCGTCAACGACGCTGTCTGCCATTGGACATCAGCATACAGCAAAATATCCAAATCCAGCGTCCGCGCGCCCCAACGCTGCAAACGCTCTCGTCCCTGTTCGTCTTCGATGCGGTGCAGCAAGGCCAGTAATGCCGGGGGAGACAAGTCGGTGACCAACTCAGCCACCGCATTCACATAATCCGGCTGATCCATGTCCGCCAACGGGCGACTGCGATAAAACGACGAACAGGCCCGCAGCTGACACTCCGCCGAAGCATCCAGTCGCTGCAACGCCCACTGCAGGGTAGCCACTGCATCCCCCAGGTTGGCGCCGAGGCCGATGTAACTAGTCTTCATTTTGATTGATCGGACCAGCACTGCGACGGGCATTGCTGCGACGACGACGGCGCTTTTTGACCGGCGCATCTGCGCCCGCTGCCGCACCAGCGCCGGCACCATGATGGCGGAAATTCCGCACCATTTTTTCCTGATGTGCATCGCCGGCCTGAGCAAATTCCGTCCACCACTGCGCCAGTTCGGCCTCTACCTCACCGACCTGCGCGCGCAACAGCAAGAAATCATAGCCCGCACGGAAACGCGGATGTGACAGCAAACGCGCAGAACGCTTGGGGGCTCGTTTACCCAAGCGATCCTGCAAATGCCAAATTTCTTTGATCATCACATGAAAGCGGCGCGGAATCGAAACGCGTTGCGATTGACCACCCAGCACCGCATTGGCGGCTTCAGACATAGCCTGTGATTCGGTTTCGCCGCGCTCCATAAAATGCTCGCGCAAATGCTGCACCGGGTACCAGAGCAGTACGGCAAACACAAACGCCGGCGTCACGCTCTTGCCTTCCGCAATCCGCTGATCGCAATTGGCCAGCGCCGCGCCGATAAAATTACGGAAACGCTGCTGATGATCTACGCCGTCCTGCGCCTGCGGAAACAACTGGGCAAACAAATGGTATTTGTCCAACAGCTCGAACGTGCGCTGCGCATAGCCACTAAGAAACAGCTTGAGCACTTCTTCAAACAGGCGCGCAGGTGGCACATCCACCAGCAAATGCGCCAAACGCACCATCGGTTCTTCCGTGTGCTGTTCGATGCTAAACCCCAGCTTGGCGGCAAAACGCACCGCGCGCAGCATGCGCACCGGGTCTTCGTTGTAGCGCACCTCGGGATCACCAATCATGCGCAGACGGCGTGCCTGGATGTCCTCCATGCCGCCCACGTGGTCCACCAGGGAAAAGTCTGCGATGTTGTAGTACAGCGAATTGACGGTGAAATCACGACGCCAGGCATCTTCTTCCAGCGTGCCATAGACGTTGTCACGCACAATCATGCCGTTGACGATTTGACCGGCATCGCCCTGATCACCCTGGTGCTGGCCCCGAAAGGTGGCCACTTCGATGATTTCGTCACCAAAATGCACATGCGCCAGACGAAAACGACGGCCAATCAGGCGACAATTGCGAAACAGGCGGCGAACATCCTCAGGGGTGGCATCGGTCGCCACGTCGAAATCCTTGGGATTACCTTGCAGCAACAGGTCACGCACCCCACCACCGACCAGATACCCTTCATAACCGGCTTTTCTCAATCGATACAGCACCTTCAATGCAGCATCGCTAATCTGACTACGGGAAATATTGTGCTCGTTGCGGGGAATAATTTGCACGCGGATTGTGTTTCCTCTTTTGCCGGTGAAATAAAGGCAAATTTTAAAGGAAAACACCCATCAGGGGCCAGTACTACGGTGATTTTAATGCGTCAAGGAGGGGGGCAGTCTGTTCAAACGCCGCAATCAGTTGAATCACGGCCTCGTTGGGGGCGGTTAAGCTTCGCTGTCGACAGCCATCCACAATAGCCGTTGCCAACTGGCAGACCAGCGTAGCTCCGACATTGCCACTGCTGCCTTTGACCGCGTGAATCTCACGCTCAAGCCCGGCCAAGTCACCATTGGCGGCACACACCTGTGCCTTTTGCAGGCGCACAGGTGTATCGCCAAGAAACGCATCCACCACTTCGCCAAAACCACTGCCCAGCACATCCTTGAGCATCGCAATGGTATCTTGATTGATCACTTCACTCATAAAACACCCATTCGTCCCTGTACAGCAGTTTACCCTGATTTTTTGAAATAACGAATCAGTTCCGTTGACACAGCTCGCAACGGTTTAACCACTTCTGCCGCGCCCAATTTAACCGCCTCACCAGGCATACCCCAAACCACGCTGGTGTTTTCATCCTGCGCAATGGTGAATGAACCCGCGTCACGCATTTCTTTCAGACCACGTGCGCCATCGTCACCCATACCGGTCAAAATCACGCCCACGGCCTTGGCGCCCGCCGCCTGACACACCGAGCGGAACAGTACATCCACCGAGGGTTTGTGACGATTCACCCGAGGCCCATCGTTGAGCACACAGAAATAACGCTTGCCCTTGCGCTCCACCAACAAGTGATGACTGCCCGGCGCGACGTACGCGTGCCCCGGCAGAATTTCATCACCGTGCTGGGCTTCTTTTACCCTCAGTGCACAAGAACGATCCAGGCGCGCCGCAAACGGCCCGCTGAACGCTTCAGGAATATGCTGGGTAATCACAATACCCGGCAAATCCGGCGGCAGCAGTGTCAGCACATCGCGGACGGCCTCCGTACCCCCCGTCGACGCACCAATCGCAATCAGTTCACCCAAATCAATCGATCTGGGTGGAGGTGCAGTTTTAGCCAAAATAGCATCCGATTCCAATTTGGGCGGCACTGCCGTTCCCGCCGGTTTCGCCGTCCCGGCCTCATCCACCCGCACACGAACCTTGGCCTTCGCCGCCATTTTCACTTTCTCGATAATGGTGGCCGAATACTCCTGCATTTGGGACTTCAAATCCTCTTTGGGCTTGGCCATGAAATCCACCGCGCCAATTTCCAGTGCATCCAGCGTGATCTGGGCACCTTTTTCGGTCAACGAGGAAATCATCACCACCGGCATCGGATGCAAGCGCATTAAGTTACGCAAAAACGTGATGCCATCCATGCGCGGCATTTCCACGTCCAGCGTCAACACATCGGGCTTCAATTGCTTGATTTTATCCCGAGCAATAAAAGGATCCGAAGCAGTCCCAACCACTTCGATATCGGAATCGGATTGCAATACCTGCGTCAATACTTGCCGCACCAACGCAGAATCATCAACTATCAACACGCGTATTTTGCTCATAATCAAAACAACTCAACATCACCAGAAGTTCCGGTTTTCTCTATGCCATCGAGGTATTCGCGTTCGCGTGCGTATACCGTATCGTTGTGCAATGATCTCAACCGTTTAACCAATGCTTTCCCAGTCGATGGAAAAAAAACAACTTTTCGCGGAAAAATGTCACCAACATCCTCCGAAACCAACGACATACCCTCAGCCTGAATGTACGTTTTCACAAAGTTAATATTTTTCCGACCAACGTCGGTCATGGAGGCCAGGATCTTTCCTCCACCAAAAATTTTAACTTCCAAATTCTCGCGCCTACCCCCGTTTTTCAAAATATGGTTAATCAAATGTTCCATCGCAAAATTGCCATAACGCTCAGCCGCACTGGCAGCCCCCAACATTCCCTGATCATCCGTGGACGGCAACATAAAATGATTCATCCCGCCAATACCCAGTTTTCTATCCCGAATACATGCCGAAATACATGAGCCAAGCACGGTAGTGATTAATTCATCGTGCAAGGTCACATAATATTGACCAGGCAATATCTTAGCTCCATATATTCCTCTCGCCTTGTCCCAATAGCGATTAATGTGTTCGAATCCCTTCAAGGGTGGATACATGCTTGGCGGCACAATGGTCATGATTAATCCTTTTTGCGGTAAATGGTATTGCCCACCAGCTCAAAGCGAGTTGACACTTTAAAAAGAGATTCTGAATGCCCAAGAAAAACATGACCATGTGGAATCAAGATATCTGCGTAACGATCAAAAAGCTTTTTCTGTGTTTCCTTGTCAAAATAGATCACAACATTCCGGCAAAAGATAAAATCAAACGGGCCCCTCATTGGCCAATCCATCATCAGATTCAGCTTGCGAAACGTAATCATGTCTTTAATTTTTCTCGACATACAAACGCTACCGCTATTTGATCCTTTCCCCTTCATCAACCAGCGTCGACGATACTCATCAGGCACGCTTTCAACCCGATCAATGTCGTAAACTCCACGTTCTGCATGAGCCAAAACATTGGTATCCAAATCCGTCGCCAGAATCTTCACATCCCAGGTGTCGATTGACGGAATCGAAGACGCCAGTGTCATCGCTAGCGAATACGGCTCCTCACCGGTTGAACAACCCGCAGACCATATGCGAATTTTACGCGTCGCCATATTGGCCTTCATGACTTCAGGAATAACTGTTTTTCGTACGTATTCAAAATGATGATTCTCACGAAAAAACGATGTGAGGTTCGTCGTCATTGCATTTATAAAGTCGCCGACCTCAGGTGAACCTGGCTGTTTGACCAGATCCATATAATCCGCAAAACTCTTAATGTTTAAATGACGAAGCCGCCTCGAAAGGCGGCCGTATACCATGTTGCGCTTTGCATCACTCAGAGAAATACCGGTGTGTTGCTTGACAAAGACCCGAATTTCTTCGAAGTCTTTGTCATCAAACACGAAATCCCTCTCCTGAACGTCGCTCATATCATTTCCTGTCAATTAAAACTCTTCCCACTCTTCATCACCACCGGCCGAGGCTGGCGGTGCGCGACGTGTCGCAGGCTTCGCTGCTGCAGCCGCAGGTCTGGCTGCTGGACGAGCTGATGCGGGCGCTGCTGCCTTGGTCGCAGGTCTTGCTGCTGCTACGGGCTTGCTTGCCGCACGAGGTGCCACTGGCGCCATACTAATCTCGCCATCCTCGTCTATCTTGAAGAAGGACATCATGTCGGTCAGTGATCTGGCTTGCTCATCCATGGATTCGCTCGCCGCTGCAGCTTCTTCAACCAACGCCGCGTTCTGCTGGGTAACTTCGTCCATTTGAGTTACGGCTTTATTGACCTGTTCAATACCGGCAGACTGTTCCTGGCTGGCAGACGCAATTTCGGCAATAATGTCACTGACGCGTTTAACCGCAGACACGATTTCCTGTAGCGTTGCCCCGGACTGATCCACCAGTTTGGTTCCATCCTCTACTTTTTCCACGCTGTCCTGAATCAGTGTCTTGATTTCTTTGGCAGCCGCAGCGCTTCGTTGTGCCAGATTACGAACTTCGCCCGCTACAACCGCAAAACCACGACCTTGCTCACCGGCACGCGCAGCTTCTACCGCAGCGTTCAAAGCCAGCAAGTTGGTTTGGAAAGCGATCTCGTCGATTACACCGATAATGTCAGCAATCTTCTTGCTACTGGTATTGATCTCACTCATTGCAGTCACAGCACGCTGCACGACATCGCCACCTTTCTGCGCCTGCTCACTCGCACCGGACGCCAACTGATTGGCTTGGCGAGCATTGTCAGCATTCTGCCGTACGGTGGCTGTCAACTCTTCCATACTTGAAGCAGTTTCTTCCAGCGACGATGCCTGTTCTTCGGTACGCTGACTCAAATCCGCGTTACCCTGAGCAATCTCAGATGATGCGGTTGAAATATTGACCGTTGAACTCTTGATCTGACCAACCATGCGACGCAGATTATCGACAGTCAGATTGATTGCATCGCGTAACACGGCAAATTCACCTTCAAACTCACCGGTCATGTTTTCACGCAGATCACCCTCAGACATCGCTTTAACAACTCGGGTTCCTTCGCGAATCGGCTTGACCACCGCATCAATCAACTGGTTAACACCTTCACCCAGGTTACGGATAAACCCGCTGTAATTATCCGAGTTAATACGTTGATCCAGATTACCGGCAGATGCAGCTTCGATCAGACGTTCAATCTGACGCTCGGCATCTTTCTGCTCGGTGATATCTTTCCATTCCACCATGTTCCCCATGTACTCACCATTGGGGCCGGTGATCATGGTTGCATTGACTTCAAACTCAAGATCGCCCACGGTAATTTCTGCTTTGGCAGGCAAACGCGATCTGTCTGCCAATAGACTGCGCTGATGCGCTGGATTTCTGTGGAACTGGTCAATGTTCTGACCGATCAAATTACGTGTATCTAGCGATGGCCAGACCTTACGCAATTCTGTTTCACGTTTGGACAGCATTTTTACCACTGAGGGATTAACATAGGTTATTCTCAGATCGGCATCACAAATCATCAGATTGGATGCAGCGCCATCAACAGCAGATTGCAAGCGCGCAACTTCGCGTTTTTGCTTATTGGAATCGGTTAAGTCTTTCCATTCCACCATGTTGCCCATGTACTCACCGTTTGGCCCGGCAATAAAGGTGGCGTTGACTTCAAATTCCAAATCACCCACCTTGATTTCAGCTCTGGCAGGCAAACGATTTTTATCGGACAACAATGAGCGCTGATGCGCGGGATTTTTGTGGAACTGGTCAATATTTTGGCCAATCAGATTATCCACATTCAAACTTGGCCATACTTTGCGCAACTCGGTTTGACGTGCGCGTAACATCGCCACTACCGCAGGATTGGCGTAGGTGATATTCAGATTGGAATCACACATCATCAGGTTTGTAGTAGCACTGTCTACCGCAGACTGCAAACGCGCGACTTCAACTTCTTTTTGACGCACAGAGGTAACATCAGACCACTCCAGCGTGTTTCCAATGTAATTTCCACTATTATCCATGATGGCTGTGACGTTGAGACGGAACTTCAGCGGTCCAATTTCAATATCTGTCGAGTAAGGCAATGACGCTGGATTAGAAAGCAACTGACGCTGGCGACGGGGATTTTTGTGGAAAACATCAATGTTTTTCCCCATCAAATTCTCGGCACTAAATCCTGGAAAGGCTTTACGCAATATATCCTCATGCGGCTTCAACAACTCAACCGTGGATTGATTCACATAAGTGATATTGAAGTCACGATCCACCATCATGATCGCCGTCATGGCACCATTGACCGCCGACTTCATTCTCACCAGTTCATCGTGCATATCATTACTCAATTCACTTTCCATCGATTTTCTGTTAGCCACCATACTCTTGTCCTCTTGCTCCTCATACGCATCTAGCATCGCTTGTGCGACGACGGTCAGCGCTTGCTTCCAGGCTGACGCCACTTCATTTGTCCAAAGTGACCCTGCCAAATCAGCCATCACATCAAGTAGGGTCTCAGCTACTGCTTGATAATGCCCGGCAACTGCACCATAGTTCTGGTGCCGCCGACCAAGTTCTGCCAACGTTTTCTTTAGTGCCGCCGGCTTATCCAATGACGCAATAACTGTCTGCAGCGCAGCCAGTAATTTACGCTCCTGGTCTTTGACGTCCCCCGTAAACATTGGACGAACCTGGGGAAAACGCTCAAATAATTCCGCATAAAACCGCCTTGTCAATTCCTCCCCCTGAGGGGCCAGTGCTGCAAAGCTACTGCGCAAAATATCAATATTCATACTGTTACCTTTTCCTTTACCGGATGCAGATTTTTTTGGCTTGCTTGCCGGCTCTGCATCGTCGCCCGCCATCCACGCCAACGGGTCATAGCCAATTGCCGAGTTTGATTTTTTTGTCATATCCAGTTATCCTCCCGCCCTAGCCAAACCAGGCCATATCTGCAAAAACTCGCTGCAATATTTCCATTGATCGTTTCTTTTTCGATCCCTTTATGCGAGCATCCAGCAACAGCTCTTTGTTTGTCGGCGCTGCAGTCACTTCATGCCGTTTCGTGTTCGACTTTGTGATCATGCATCACCTGCTCATCAATGATATTTCTTGCCAGAGACAAATAATCCTCTGCCCCGTGACTTGATTTTCGATAATCGAATATTGTTTTTCCAAACCCTGGGCTTTCCGCCAACGAAACACTTTCACGAATGACAGTTTTCAATACTTGACCAGGGAAATACTCCAATAATTTTTCAAGAACATTGCGAGCCAATCGACGGCGCTGCTGGAAGCGCGTCACCACCAGCCATTTGCGCGTATTCCGATTCAAGCGCTCTTCAATGTTATTTATAATACTGACCAGTCGAGACAAACCATGCAGCGCTAGATAATCACTGGATACCGGAATCAGCAATTCCTCAGCGGCCAACAAACAATTCATTCCCAACAGCCCGGTCGAAGGTGGACAGTCTATAATAATAAAATCCCAGGATTGTTCACTGGCCATAATCGCACGACCAAGACGATATCCGCGTGAAGCTCCACCGGCACTGACGAACTCCAATTCTCCAAGACGATCGCCAGCAGGCACCAAACTCAATCCGTCGCGAACATTCATGCACACATCATCGAGTTTTTCATCATCCAGCATGACTGCATCCATGCCGCTCATACCCAGACCATGCATACCAAAGCTGGCACTCAAATGTGCTTGAGGATCAATATCCAGCAGCAGTACACGTTTGCCAAGCTTTGCCAAACCATGAGCAAGATTCAACGAGGTGGTTGTCTTACCAACCCCGCCCTTTTGATTCATAACTGCGATCACTCTGCTCATGTTTTTCGCCCCAACACCAACGCGTTTAGCCTGTGCAATTCATCAAGCGATCAATATCCAGGATAATGACCATTTTCTCATCCACTGAAGTCAACCCTTTCACATAATCAATACTGACCATCGATCCAAAGTCAGGTGGATCCTTCATGTCTTCGGCTGAAATGTTGTACACATCGGAAACAGCATCAACCACTATTCCCATAATTCGCTCACCAGCATCCGTGATTACACGAAGCACGATAACAACCGTAGTTGGACCATATTCCTGACTGCCAATACCAAAGCGAGAGCGCAGTTCGATAATGGGAA
Source organism: Gammaproteobacteria bacterium (assembly GCA_029884425.1). NCBI lineage: Bacteria > Pseudomonadati > Pseudomonadota > Gammaproteobacteria > Gammaproteobacteria bacterium. Next base: position 19,516 of record JAOUHV010000016.1, on the reverse strand, counting down.
CGATAGAACCGCGCAAATTTATTACACCCTTGATGTATGATGGTGTATTCGGAATAGGTGTCACATGATCCCAACCACGAATTTCCTGAACCCGCAAAATATCTACGCCGTATTCTTCATTGGCCATAATGAAGGTTAGATATTGCTCCCCATTGGAGTCACCTTGCAGTTCTAACTCTATATCCTGTGATACCGCATTCATTGATGCTCTCCCACGTTACGCCACAGCCTGTTGCGCGTCTTGATTATTGGCATTGCCACCATCGGCACGACGCTTACTGACATTTTTATCCTTGGAAAGACTGATCAGTCCTCCCACATCCAGAATCAGCGCAACCGTTCCATCACCCAGAATGGTTGCCCCGGAGATGCCATCAACACGCCTAAAATTGGTTTCCAAACTCTTAATAACCACCTGTTGTTGCCCCAACAGATCATCAACAAACACGCCAACTCGTTGACCATCACCTTCAACAACAACTAACAAGCCTTTGGATAAATCCGTGTGCTCAGATTTCCGCCCAAACACTTCGTACAATCTCACCACCGGGATATATTCATCACGCAATTTGTACAATTCTGATTTGGCAGCAATTGCATTCACCCGATCTCGACTAACTTGCAGAGATTCGATAATCGACACTAGTGGAATAATGTAGGTATCGTTACCAACACGAACCAACTGCCCGTCCAGAATAGCCAACGTCAATGGCAAGCGAATCGTGAATTTGCTTCCTTCACCATCTTTGGAATGGATTTCGATGCTTCCGCCCAGTTCACGAATATTGCGTCGGACCACATCCATGCCCACGCCGCGCCCTGAGACATCACTGACTTCGGCGGCAGTTGAAAATCCTGGTTCAAAAATCAGCTCATGAATTCGTTCATCGCTCAATTCATCGGTTTCAGCGATCACTCCACGCTCAATTGCTTTCTGTTTGATTCGTTGCCGATTTAAACCCGCACCATCATCGGTAATTTCGATCACGATATTACCGCCCTGATGATAGGCATCGAGGTGCACAGTACCGACCGGATCTTTACCAGCCGCCTTGCGTACGTCAGGCCGCTCAATACCGTGATCCATGGAATTGCGCACTAGGTGCACCATCGGATCACCGATTTTCTCCATGACGGTTTTATCCAATTCAGTTTGCTCACCGGATAATTTAAGTTCGACTTCCTTGCCCAGTTTTTGCGCAAGATCACGCACCATGCGGGGAAAACGCTGGAAAACAAAGCTGATCGGCAGCATCCGGATACGCATCACGCTTTCCTGCAGCTCCCGCGTATTTCTTTCTAATTGGGCCAGGCCATCGCGTAATTTTTCTGTGTCTTTGATTTGATCATTATCCGCATCACCCCACTGACTCAACATCGACTGAGTGATAACCAGCTCACCCACCATATTGATCAATGCATCAATTTTATCGGTGCTAACGCGAATGGAGCCGGTATCGCCGGAGGCAGCAGCTACTTTGCGCTTTTCAGCAACTTTGGCTGCAGCACTGTCTACTGCGGCAGCCACAGCTGGTGCTACAACCGGTGCCGAGGGTGAAACCACAGGCGCGGGGGGTGCCGATGCAACCGGCGCTGGAGCAACCGTATTCGGCGCTTCTTCTGACACAACCTCAGCTACCGATGCAACTTCAGCTACAGGTGTCATCGGTGCGGATTTTTCTTCCGAGCCAATAACAGTCAAACCAATGTCACAATCATCATCAACCCATTCGAACACTTCATTGATCTGCGAGCGATCAACATCGCCCATCAGGGTCAAATTCCAGCTTAGATAGGAATTTTCCGGATCAATTTCTGCCAGCGGAGGCAAACCGCTGTCATCCAGTTCAACAGTCAATTCACCAAGCACGGAAATTTCGCGAAACAAGCGAACCGGATCATTACCGGTACGCATCATGTGTTCATGGGGATGACATTTGATATGCCAGCCCTCTATCATAGATGGCGCTTCTGCTGCTTCGGGTGCCGCAACCAACGCACTTGCCGGCGTAGTATTCGCCGCTTCATGACCGCCATGCAGCATGGCTTCGAGTTGAGATTTTATGCCTTTGACGTTGGCAACGTCATACTCAGTTCCATCACGCGTCGCTGCCAACATATCGCGTAGTGCATCACCTGATTTTAAAAGCAGGTCAATCATGGGCTGCGTTACCATACGCTCGCCGCCGCGCACCTGATCAAGCAGCGTTTCCATCACGTGAGTGAATGAAGACACCGCATCAAATCCAAACGTTGCAGCTCCACCCTTGATGGAATGTGCCGCACGGAATATGGTGTTGACGGTTTCAAGATCGGCTTCGCCGTCCTGCAGCGTAAGCAAACTTGCTTCCATGTTATCCAGACCTTCGAAGCTCTCTTCGAAGAAGGTCTGGTAGAACTGTGACATATCCACCGTCATGGCCGATTACCCCAGCACTTTTTTTATCGTCGCCAATAATTGGTCTGGACTGAACGGCTTAACTATCCATCCGGTCGCACCTGCCGTTTTTCCTTCCATTTTTTTGTCCTGGCCGGATTCCGTGGTCAGCGTCAAGATCGGTACAAATTTGTATGCGGGCAACGCACGCAATTCTTTGATCAGGGTGATGCCATCCATGTTGGGCATATTGACGTCGGTTAGCACCAGATCAACTTTTCCATTTTTGGCCACGGCCAACGCCTGCACACCATCGCCTGCTTCGACCACTTCATGCCCAGCTCCTTTGAGGGTGAAAGCCACCATTTGTCTCATGGAAGCTGAGTCATCTACAGCAAGAATCTTTGCCATTCTCCATCTCCTAACACTTTGCTTTTAGACCTATCGGCAGTTGCATCCTGCAAATAAAACGCACACTTCTTCAGGATAAGTTCATCGACTTATCCATACCCAATAATCTGGCTGAAGTTACAAACGATGTTGATGCCGCCTTGAAACTAACGGGCAGTCCAATTTGGCCCGCCTCTTTCCAAAAGGCATATAACAGTTGCAGAATGGAGCCATCCACTCGCTCCACTTGTGATGCGTCAATTTCTACCAGCTGTCTTTCTGCTAATGCCTGCATTAGCAATTCGTAAAAATCTTTGGCTACGCTGATGTCCACGTTGGACTCGCAGGTGATGACCATTTTTTTAACTTGCTTTGACTCGACCTGTTCAGGCTCGTGTTGCTCGTCCATACGGACCTCCGCATTCGACCTTTGTCACATCTGTCGCCTTTTTCTTTGAATGAAAAAAGCGTGCCATGCAAAAAATCAAACCGCACAGTTTTGACTTCCCTAGGGCGCGTATCGACACAGCTATTTTTTTTCTTAAGGCTAAAACGAGAAAAAGCCGCAATTGCGGCTTTTCAAAGGACTGCCGGGCAAATCACCCGGCCAAATAGGTGTTCAGAAAGGATTATGCCTGCTGTGGTTTTAACTCTCTGGGTAAGGCAAAAACCACGTTTTCCTCGCGGCCTTTAAGCTCCTCCACGCCAACCACACCGGCAGATTTCAGCCGCTCAATGACCTGCTTGACCAACACCTCCGGCGCAGAAGCACCAGCAGTCACGCCCACCGTATCAGATGCCCCAAACCAGGCCAGATCAATCGCCTGAGAGTTATCAATCAGGTAGGCGCGTGCTCCGGCCCGCTCGGCCACTTCACGCAGGCGATTGGAGTTTGAGCTATTGGGCGAACCCACTACCAGAATCACCTGGCAACGCTGCGCAAGTTCTTTGACCGCTTCCTGTCGATTTTGCGTGGCATAACAAATGTCATCTTTTTTCGGCCCTTCGATGCTGGGAAAACGCGCGCGCAACGCGGCGATGACTTCGGCAGTATCATCCATCGACAAGGTCGTCTGACTGACATAGCACAAATTGTCCGGGTCATTGACCTGCAGGGTCGCTACATCCTCGGGAGTCTCTACCAGATAAATGGCCCCCTTGCGCAGATGCTCGTTGAACTGGCCCAGCGTCCCTTCCACTTCTGGATGTCCGGCATGACCGATCAGGATAATTTCCTTGTCCGACCGTTGGTGGCGAGCCACTTCCAGGTGCACTTTAGTCACCAGAGGACAGGTGGCATCAAACACTCTCAGCCCGCGGCGATCCGCCTCGGCACGCACCGCCTGCGACACACCATGGGCGCTGAAAATCACCGTTTGGTCGTCAGGCACTTCATCCAGTTCATCAACAAACACCGCGCCCTTGGCGCGCAATCCGTCGACTACAAATTTGTTATGCACCACCTCGTGACGCACATAAATGGGCGCACCGAACAGTTCCAAGGCACGTTCAACGATTTCAATGGCCCGATCAACCCCGGCACAGAATCCTCGGGGATTGGCTAACATCACTTGCATGGCTGCCTCTATCTTATTGATTGTTTGGACGTGTCTCGTCCAGTTTGCGCCTCAGCGCCCCAGCCGTTTGGCAAGGGACGCTGAGCCATTGACCCCAAGATCAACTGCGATATTCGGCGTTGATTCGCACGTAGTCGTATGAGAAGTCACAGGTCCAAACCGTCGCCGACATACTTCCCCGCCCCAGCTCAACACGAATGGTAATTTCCTGGCGCTTCATGACCGTCTGTCCCGCCTGCTCGGTATAGTCCGCCGCACGACCACCGTTGCGGACGATGCAAACATCATCAAGGTACACATCGATCGTGTCCAGATCCAATGCCGGCACATTGGCGCGACCAATCGCCGCCAAAATTCGTCCCCAATTGGGATCAGAGGCAAAAAATGCCGTTTTGACTAACGGAGAATGGGCGATGGCGTAGGCGATTTCTTCGCACTCTACTTCGTTAATGCCCTGGTTGACGTTGACGGTAATAAACTTGGTCGCACCTTCGCCATCACGCACGATCAGCTTGGCCAATTCTTCGCAAATGCTGATCAGGGTTTCCTCAAAAATGGCGTAGTCGTCACTGTTGTGGTCATCAATCAGCGCATTACCCGCACGGCCGGTTGCCACCAGCATGCAGGAATCATTGGTCGAGGTGTCACCGTCGATGGTGATGCAGTTAAATGATTTGTCGGCGGCACGGCTCAGGGCCAACTGCAGCGTTGAGGCTTCGACCGCGGCGTCACAGGCAACAAAACCCAGCATGGTCGCCATGTTGGGGCGAATCATGCCCGCCCCTTTGGAGATACCGGTAAAACGCACGGTTTTGCCACCGATGACAACTTCCCGGGTGGCACCTTTGGGCACGGTATCGGTGGTCATAATGCCATGGGCTGCGTCCTTCCAGCCGTCCGCCGTCAACGCGCCCAGCAGTTTGGGCATGGCGGCGACGATTTTAGCCACTGGCAGGGGTTCCCCGATGACGCCGGTTGAAAATGGCAAGACTTGATTGGTCGCACAGCCGGCAACCTTGGCCAACTGCTCGCAGGTGTGCAGCGCGTCCTGCGCGCCTTTTTCGCCGGTGCCGGCGTTGGCGTTGCCGGTATTGATCAGCCAATAACGGGGCGTGGCTTCGGCCAGATGATCCCGGCTGCGAACCACCGGTGCCGCGCAAAACGCGTTACGGGTAAACACGCCTGCGACGGTCGAACCTTCGCACAATTCGAACAGCACCAGATCACGGCGATCGGCGTACTTGATTCCCGCCGCAACGGTAGCTACACGCACCCCCGCAACAGGCAACAACACAGGTAATCCAGGATAGGCAACAGCCATAATTCACCTTAAGTTTGAAAGTGACAAACCCGGCGATTATATCAAACAGTCGCAATAGCTGTTGCAAACAAAATGCGGCCAGGGCCCCGGCCCCGACCATGATTTTCGATCATAAAACGCCGTGCCTGGAACCAAAGCGCATGATGTGACTGGAAATATCGTCCAATGGCACAATATCGTCCACCGCCTGTAATTTGACGGCTTCAGCTGGCATGCCGTAAACCACGCAGGTCTCCTCGTTTTGGGCAATGGTATGTATACCTCTATCATGCATTTCCTTCATGGCGTGTGCACCATCATCACCCATGCCGGTCATGATCACCCCCAGGGCATTTTGCCCAGCCACCTTGGTCACCGAACGAAATAACACATCCACCGAAGGCCGATGACGGTTCACCTGCGGACCATCGAAAACCTCGACGCAATAGCGGGCGCCGCTGCGCTGCAGGCGCATGTGTCGACCACCGGGTGCGATCAACACCCGACCGGGAATCACATGATCGCCGTCCTTGGCCTCCATCACTTCCAGCTCACACAAACTATCCAACCGCTGAGCAAATGCGGCGGTAAACTTTTCCGGCATGTGCTGCACCACCACAATTCCTGGCGCCCCCAATGGCAACGAACTCAGCACCAACTCCAGCGCCTGCGTCCCCCCCGTCGAGGTTCCAATCGCAACCACGCCCTGGGTAGTTCGGGCCATTGCACCTTCGCGCGACGGGGCTGTTTTCAACACGGGTGCTGGACGCATCGTTCCAGCACGCTTAGCCGCCAATTGGCGCATGGCCATCAAGCGCCCTTTGGCCGCCCCTTTGACAGCTTGGACCAGCATGGATGCTTCTTCCTCAAAAAAATCTTTCAACCCGATTTTGGGCTTGGTGACAATATCAACCGCACCAGCCGCCATGGCCTGCATGGCCGTTTCCGTGCCTTTTTCAGTCAGGGTCGAACAAATAACCACCGGCGTTGGCCGCTGCTGCATAATCTGCGTTAAAAACGTAATTCCATCCATGCGCGGCATTTCGATGTCCAATACGATCACATCGGGCCAATCCATTTCCATGCGCTTCATCGCCAAAATCGGGTCAACAACCGCACCTATCACTTCCAGCGAAGGATCTTTGTTCAAAATGGAACTGAGCACTTGTCTAACTACCGCAGAATCATCCACGATCAACACTTTGGTTTTCGTCATGCCATCTTTCCTGAAAACATCAACCATTCATGCCCGCAACTTGCTGCGAACTAGCCACACTGCGCCGTTGATAAATGGACGGAGCCGTCGCCACAACTGCATCAGAGACACCGTTCAGCGTTTCGGAATGGCCCACCAACAAGTACCCGTTATATTTAAGATGCGCCACCAGTCGTTTCACAATTTGTTTTTTCTGTTCCGCATTAAAATAGATCAATACGTTGCGTAAAAAAATAAAATCAAAATGGCCTACTTCACTATCGATATTTTCGTTCAAATTCATCTGGTGAAATTCCATGCGCTTGCGCAAATCGGCAGACACCAAATAATTTCCTGCCTGACTACGCACTCCGCGTAAGAAATGACGCTCAAGAACACTTGGTGAGACCTTGGCTACCCGACTTTGAGGATAGACCCCCTGACGAGATTCATCGACCATGCGACGACTAACATCGCTGGCAAACACCTGCCAATCCAGGGAAACTGCCGAATCAGCCAGCGTCATGGCAATACTATACGCTTCCTCCCCACTGGAACACGCGGCACTCCACACACGAAAAGTCTCGCGTCGGCTAGAGCGTTCTTTGATAACTCTATTCAGGAATTCAAAATGCTTGGGCTCGCGAAAAAAATAGGTCTCGTGAGTAGTCAGCAAATCCATCATAACTTGCCATTCGCCTTCCGATCCCTGGCGCTCTACTAACTTCAAATATTCAGTATATGATTTCAAATTGAAATGCCGTAGACGACGCGACAAACGCCCAACCACCAGCGCACGCTTGGCTGAGCCAATAGTCACACCCACTCGCTCAAACATCACTTGCTGTATTCGACTAAACTCTGCGTCACTGATCGTTTCTGTTACCACACTTCATCCTGCCTCAGTCAACGTCAAGCTGCACCACGTACGATTTGCGTAGAGTGCTGCTCACACGCATCAGCCAACTCATTTACCGACAAAACAGTTTCTACATTCAGTAACACCATCACGCCACTGTCGGTTTTTCCCATGCCGCTCACAAAGTCCGGTCGCAAATTCAGTCCGAAAGATGGCGCAGTCTCAACAAGATCATCATTCAGTGACACAACCTCAGTCACACCGTCCACCATAAAACCAATTTCTACGGATTCTTCTTCGGCCAGAACTTCAACGATAACTATGCAGCTTCGCTTTCCAACCTGCGTCACTGGCCCGCCCAATCTAGCGGACAAATCCACCACAGGAACCACGCGACCACGCAAATTAATCACTCCGCGAATATAATCTGGCGACAAGGGGACTCGAGTCACTGAGCACTGCTCAATGATTTCTTTGATGCGGCAAATCGCCACGCCATAGTTTTTACGATCAGCAACAAATGATAAATATTTCTCTGAGCCTGACTCTGCCAACGAATCCGAAACATTCCCAAACTGTTCTACGGCTGTCATGCTACCCCCTTTTCCGGACTAAGATGTTCGCCTCGAAGCTGCATCAAATCCTTCATGCTCACCACGCGCCCAATATTCAGCAACATGACAAACCGTTCACCGACCCGCCCCATGCCGGAAATAAACTCCGTGCTGATGCCTTCACCAAAGGAGGGGGTGGGTTCCAATTGATTCGAATGAATTTCCATCACCTCGCGTACCGAATCAACCAACAACCCTAGTTCCATGCTGAACTGGTCATTGCTCGCTTCGGTAATCACGATACAACTGCGTCGAGATATGGTGGCTGAATTACCCGTCAGACGGGCCCCCAAATCAACCACCGGCACTGCCTTGCCACGCAGATTCATCACTCCCAAAATGGCGGTGGGCATCAAAGGAACAGACGTCACCACCGCTTCGGAAAATTCAATGATCTCGCGAACCCCTAAAATATCGACCGCAAAGTTTTCCTTGCCTATGCTGAACGACAAATACTTACCGCGATCTTCTTCAGCAGAGGCATTGACCGTCATGCGAACCATCAGCCCACTCCTTTGATAGGCTCAAAGTCATCCTCAATTACTTTGGTCGTTGTGTTATTACGGGGTTTACTGCGCTCACCGCCACCGGAGGAAGTTCTGGTTTTTACTTTAGGCTGGCGGTCACCCAACTTGAAGAAGTCCACCGCAGCACGCAACTGTTCAGCCTGCGCACTTAACTCTTCTGCTGTCGCCGATAACTCCTCAGACGATGAGGCACTTTGTTGCGACACTTTATCAAGCTGTTCCATAGCCGTAGCTACTTGACTGACGCCGGCTTCCTGTTCCGCCGATGAAGCAGAAATTTCCTGCACCAGATCTGCGGTCTTCTTGATTCCGGGAACAATCTCTTCCAGCAAGCCACCGGCACGTTCGGCAACTTTCACGCTGTCACCCGCCAGCTCACTGATTTCTTGTGCAGAAACCTGACTGCGTTCAGCCAGTTTACGCACTTCGTCGGCAACAACCGCAAAACCTTTACCATGCTCACCGGCACGAGCAGCTTCAATGGCGGCATTAAGTGCCAGCAAATTGGTTTTGTAAGCAATGTCTTCAATGAAGCCGATTTTCTCTGCAACTTGATGCATTGCCTTGACCGTATCACGAACGGCACCACCGCCTTCTTCGGCCTGTCTTGCCGCCTTGGTGGCCATATCTTCCGTAGCCTTGGCGTTATCCGTATTTTGGCCAATCGTTGCAGTCATTTGCTCCAGTGATGCACTGGTTTCTTCAACGCTGGCAGCCTGCTCACTGGCACCCTCGGCCAATGTTTGTGATGACGAGCTCAACTGCTCAGACGCCGAGGCAATATTACCCACCGCCACGATAACTTCTTCCAGGGTCGAGCGTAGCTTGCCAACAAACTGATTAATGGAGGCAGCGGTCTTTCCTACTTCATCACCGCCAAAGTCTGGCAAATCACCACTGATATCGCCATGCGCCATACGATCAGCCAGGTGCTGCATTTCACGCATTGGCTTTGTGATTCCCTGAACAAAAAACCAGCCAAATGTCACAGAAACAATCACAGCAATCAGCGACAAAATAATCGATGACTTAACCGCAGCCACAGCATCCCTGTCTGCCGTTTCAACCGCTTCAGCGGTGAATTTTTCCACCTCGGCGAGCATCGCCTTCATCGCCTCATCAATGTCAGCATCCATTTTTTCTACGCGCTCAGCTTTGGACATCGCACCGGCAATATCACCCTTGTGAAAGGAGGAAATAACACCATTAATCTCGACATGAACCTCTTCAAAGTCTTTTTCAATTTTCCCAAGCTCAATCTTCAAGCGATTCAACTCAGCAGCAATCGAATCGGAGTGTGTTAATGAAGATCGATCAGCGATAAAACCATCCAACTTCTTCATGTCATCAACAATAGAATCCATGGTTTCTTCGAGAGCTTTCTCGGCCTCAGCAAACCCTCTGGCTGAGCGCTCACTTGAACCCATCAATTCACCATGCCGAAGTGCATTGGCAAGATTAAGATTCACCTCCAACTGCTTCTCACTCAGCATGGTGATCATGCTGATCAATGGCATATCAGTTTCGGCAACTGCCCGAATTTCATCCTCGATTGACGAAACCTTAACCACCGACACTGCTGCCACCAAAATCAACATAGTCAATGGTATTCCCAGAGCAATGAACATTTTTGTCGCGACTTTGAAATTTCTAAACGTATTCATTATATATTCCTCAATTTACTGCATCATACGTACATGACGTTCATTGACTGGCTGTATTGGCCGAGAATTCTTGGCAAACAACTGTTTAAAACGATCAATTTGTGACGCTGACACTTCAATACCATCTTTCAAAACAAACCATCTGACTCCTTCACTGCATGGAGGCGTTGTCAACGATCCGTTGTAAAAAAAATATTCCTTATTTTTTGGCATCAAATGAGACGGCATTATTCCATCCCCCTCAACACCTACACTTTTCCCTTCTGAACGGGGAATATTTCGCCAAACTCTATCCAAACCACTGCTATCTCGTCCTTCGCGCATCATCACACCAACAACAGCCAACTGGCCGTCTTCGGATTTGTGTACAAAGTGAACTTCCATCGGCGCGGATTTACTGTCTATCTTGTGCTCGCTTGGAGTATGGAAGTGGTACTGCAACAACTGATACTTTTTACCCGCAACCATTAACGAACCGCCAGATGCATTCACCTGAATGGTATGACCGTTATTGACAACCGATGATGCGCCGTCATCGTACGTCATCTTTAATTCATCTAGCTCATGCTCTGCAGCATCAACAATATTGACAGGTGACTGATTCTCACCCTTGGCACACAAATGATAGTCGTCCGACAAACTACCCCAGTTTTCTGGCCGCTCTTGACCATCATATGACCAATGCGCTTTATTACCTTTGCCGCCATGAGACGCAGTTTGCGCGAGCAAAATCACTGGAAAAAACATCATAAACAAACCAATATAAAAACAGTTCCTTAACCGCATTCCGTCGCACCTCTTAGTAATTACAATGCTCACATCAAGCAACCAGACCTGGCGCAATATAGCTATCCGTAATTCCTTTTACGCGACTAATGATGGAGGTAACATCTAAAATCATCGCCACCTCACCACTTCCCAATATTGTCGCCCCGCTTACGCCACGCAATTTTTCAAATACCTTACCCATGGGCTTGATAACAGTCTGAAACTCACCCATCAGATCATCCACAACCAGTCCGGCTCTGAGATCACCACACTGAACAACAACAATATTCTCTCTCCGGCTTCTATCCCTATTACCGCCAAGCGTTTCTCTCAAGCGAATATAAGGCAGCAAACTTCCTCTGAGTTTTATGAATTGATGATCAACAAACGCATCATCATGCTGTTGGGTTAATTCAATACACTCCACCACAGTATCCAGCGGAATAACGTACGAGGTTCCAGCCACATCAACCAGAAACCCATCAATGATCGCCAACGTCAGCGGCAACCTGATTGATACCGTTGTCCCTTTCCCTGGAATACTATCAATGTCCACGGTGCCTCTAACCGCCTGGATATTTTTCTTGACGACATCCATTCCAACGCCACGTCCCGACAAATTTGTCACCTGTTCGGCAGTGGAGAACCCTGGCGCGAATATCAACTGATAAATATCACTTTCACTCAATCCATCTGCCGTTGTAATCAAGCCCTTTTCCAATGCCTTGGCTACAATCTTTTCCTTTGAAAGCCCTCGCCCATCATCCTTCACTTCGATAACAATACTTCCCGAGTCATGGTAAGCATTCAGCGACACAACACCTTGCTTATCCTTGCCCTCAGCAATACGCTGCTCAGGCGTTTCCAACCCATGATCCATGGAGTTCCTGACAAGATGCATCAGAGGATCGCCTATTTTCTCTACCAGAGTTTTATCCAGTTCGGTTTCTTCACCGCTAATTTCCAAACGAATATCCTTGTGCAACTCACTGCTAACATCCCTGACAATACGCTGGAACTTTTTAAAGCTCTCGCCAATCTGAACCATCCTCAACCTAAGAGCGCTATCCCTAATTTGCTCAACCAATCGTTCCATCACTAAAATTGATTCAATCAAAGCTTCATCACCGGTTCCACGCGCCAACAGCCTTGCCCTGGCACCGGCAATAACTAACTCACCAACCAAATTTATCTGTTCACCAAGCTTCCCGGCATCAACCCTAATAGATCGATTTGCAACACTGGCTTTCTCTTTCGCACTTTTTTGTTTTTCTATTGCCGCATCCAGAATCACCGGATCTATATCCTGGTTATCCAACAAAACGTCACCAATTTTAGGTGACTGACTACCAATATCTGACTTTTCTTTTTGCATCGTCAGCGCTCTTTCCAGCTCTTTTTCTGTCAAGGCACCACTGGCAACCAGAATTTCTCCAATGCGCAAGTCTGATTCTGGCATTGACCTAATCAGATCAGCATATTGAGCCAACACAGCCTGCGGCGGAACAATGTGCAATTGACAATCGTCAACTACAAATTCAAATACAGACTCAATTTCTTTTTTACTCGTTTCACCTTTCAGAAGAATTTCAAATCCCAAACAGCAATTTTCTGGATTAAATTCCTCAGTTTTCGGCATAGCATCCGTCACCGAAAATATGCTTACCACCTTACCAAGACGAGACAAGTATCTTAGGAATGAAATTGGATCCATTCCATTCACCAAAACACTACTTCCAAAGCGAATTGATATATGCCAGCAAAGCGAAGACACCTTTTCGCCTTCATTGATTTCTATCAAATTTACCGGCAAAACAACTTCATCCTCTTTTTCTTTTTCGTCAACAGCACAACCCTTACCCAGCATAGTTAACTGCTGACTCAGCTCATCACCTGACTGCTGATTTTCACTACTCAGACTGGCATTATCATTGGCAACCACATGATCAACCAGCAGACGCATATGATCCTGACACTTCAGCAGAACAGCTACAATATCATCGGTAATAGCCACTCTTTTGTCGCGCACCTTGTCGAGAAATGTTTCTACAACATGGGTAAATTTAACTACATCATCATAACCAAATAGCCCTGACGTTCCCTTAATGGTATGTGCCGCCCGAAATATGGCATTAATCTGACTATCGTCATCCGGACTTGCCTCCAAACACAGCAGTGCCGACTCCATTTCTTCCAGCAATTCACTACACTCAACAGAAAATGCTTCTTTGGCTTCATCCATGTTCATTTCAATTCACCTCGTATACAGCACTGACGATCTTCACCTGTCACTAACCAAATCTTCTAATCCCAACAAAATAAGACTAGACAACACCTGGTCACTGGCATCATCAATGCTAAATTTATAACTATTTTCTTCGCACACCTTTTTTGTCATCAACAACAATTGCGCCCCTGCGGTATCCATTTCTCCCACAGCCGACAAATCCATTTTTACAGCGCCACTATTAACCTGACGTATGCTCTCAATAATCATTTTCCATATATCCGCCGCATGATATATCGTCATTTCTTGATCTATGATAATTGCCATAATATTCTCTGAGATTATGGAGAAACTAGTTTTTGCACTGCGTCCAACATCTGATCTGGCTTGAATGGTTTAACCACCCAAGCCTTTGCTCCCGCATCCTTACCTTCCTGTTTTTTACCTTCCTCAGATTCGGTAGTCAGCATGATAATAGGGGTAAACTTGTAGTTAGCCAGCTTCTTCACTTCCTTGACAAAAGTAATCCCATCCATGTTAGGCATATTGACATCACTGATTATTAAATTAATTTTTTCACCAGTTAACTTGCTCAACGCATCCTTGCCATCGCATGCCTCGATAACCTCATAACCTGCCGACACTAGCGCCATACTAACTACTTTCCTTAGAGTATCCGAATCATCAACAACCATTATCTTTGCCATATCATTTCCTCTCTTTAAAAAAACACCATATCACCATCACTCGAAGAATCTGCCTTTACTGCCACCGAACTATGGTGATTTCTGCGCTGCTCTTCTGTCGTGTAGCCTTTCGCAATTTTTTCCACTTCTTCACTGATGCTATTCATAGCGTCAGCATTATTGACAACTCTTTCGCGAACATAATCCATACTTTCCATGACCTGGCGTAAAACCTGACTTGTTCTATCCTGAAACTGCAGATCAACCAGAATATTTGATATATCTTTAGCCATTGCCTTGCTTTCCTCTTTCAGCAAGGCATTGGTTTGACTCATGGCATCAAACGATTCTTTTATTTCCTCAAGAACCATTTCAATAGCGCCTTCAGATCCAATAACCAACTTATCTTTTTCCCTGTTTGAATTTTCCGCCACTTCCAGCGTTGACGAAATTGACTCACTGATTCGTTCAACTTTCTCGCCAATCTGTTTTCCGGTTTTTCCGGACATGATTGACAACTCACGCACTTCCCCGGCAACCACTGCAAAGCCACGCCCCGCTTGTCCTGCTCTGGCGGCCTCAATAGAGGCATTCAACGCCAGCAAATTTGTCTGTGATGCAATAGCTCCCACTTCGGCAGCCATTGTTTTTAATTCATCGGTGTACTCCACCAACGTTCTTACTTTTTCCAGAATGGGTTCATTGGCTTTGGTTAACATTTCCAGATTAGCAACCACCACTCCCAATCTGTCCTGACTGGATGTCAGCAGCGCCGTTAACGTATCTGCTCCCGAATTTTTAACACTGGATTCGCTCATCGTCTGGTTGATACGCATCAGGATCACTGAAAAGCACTCAGACAGATCCTTGACAGATGTTTCAGTGAGATCGCGTGCGGATTCAATATTGCGACACAGTATGGGCAATACCTGGTCAAGGAATTCCTTGACCACTTCCTGACTTTTTTCTGCACTGCTGTCTGCCGCCTCTGCCATTACAACGGGAACCGTTGACGAACCCTGTCCCACGTTGCCGATTTTTGCATACACCACCATGGCAGCCGTAATTGCCAGCGTATTGGTTACCAGTAACAGGGCAAGGTTATCGGCGATGACGGGAAACAGCAGTGATATCGATCCGGCAGTCGATATCACAAACACTGACAAAATAGACATCCGCTTGGCTGTCATTTTTACCCCATCCTGGCTCGAATAGCGGTTCACTGGACAATAAACCCCAAAAATACTGAACCTCTATCGGTGGCAAAAACCCAGTCTTTAGCGTGTATTTAACAACGCCGAGCAAATTAGAATGACTCTATTTGTGTAGTTTTAAGTGGACCGTTACCGTTCACTACGGTGACAAGCGTTGACTCAAGCAGAGAGCTTGGAGAGAGAAAGGTAAAAAAGGGGGATGAGCAGTCTTTTGGCGAGCAAAATCTATCTGGCGAAATCTTCTACATACTCCCGCATATTCATAAAAAAAGTGACATTGTCCTGAACGTTGATTGGATCAAAATAGATTCCTGTACGAAAGCCTAGACTATCATCTACCACCCACACGACCTTACCTCGCACGGTAATGGTTTTTTCTTCGTGCTGATAACCCAATTCAACACCATCCCCATTGTTTAAACGCTCGGAGATAATGATTCCCACCCCTGAAATTGAAACATCTTCCAGCGCTTCAAACTTGATTTGACGCCCAGCGTGCGCAAGCACAAATGCACCAAGAATCAACTGTCTGTTGATCAACTGGCGATCATAAACGCGACGTTCGTCTCCCACAGGACCTCTCCCAAAATGCGTATCTCGGGCCATGCCGAATGCCTGTAGTCTAAAGGGCTATGTTTAAGTTGCCCTTATAGAACAGGATTAAATCCATCACATTGGTCGCTGAAGCCACCGCCGGTAAAGTGCATCCCAGCGGTTGCAAACACGCCTCCGCGTTGGCACCAGCCAGTGCCTCCTCGGGCCGCAATCCCCGGCGCAGTGCCTCTGCCCAGGTGTCACCACTGCACCAGGCTGCTGCCGTTTCGCTATGCCCATCCCGACCATCGGTCGCTGCACAAAACAGCCACACCTGTTCACGCCCTGCCAATTCCCGCGCTGTGCTCAACACCAACTGCTGATTTCTGCCGCCTCGACCAGGGTTCGCCGGCAAAATCACCTGCGGTTCGCCGCCCCAGACATGCAACCCCTGCGACAACTGCTGCGCAGTATTCGCCAAGCGCTTCGCCAACGCCCCAACTTCGCCCTGGATGAACTCTTCGTGGACATGCACATCAACGCCCAGTGCCTGCGCTTGTTTTTTCACGGCGGCAATCGCTGTGCCCAGACTGGCGACCAGCACATGCTGCTCCGCACCACGCCAAGGCGATACCGCAGACACAGAGAGACGTTGCAGCCGCTGCTTCCAGACCGCATCCAGCGGCACGTCGTCCAATCGACTCACGCCCTCGCCCAGCAACGGCCCCGAGCCAATCACCCGCAGATCATCACCCGGCACATCCGAGATATACAGCGCGGCAAACGAGGGTGCCGCCAAGTGCTGACGCAACCGGCCATTTTTGATCTGCGACACATGCTGGCGCACCGCGTTCATGGTCGCAATGTCCAGACCCGCCCCCAGCAAATAGCGATTCAAGTCAGCAAGCAGCGCCAAATCGGCTCCTGCCACCAACACTTCCGCCAGACTGGACGTGCCGCCAGACAACAAAAACAGCAGCGGTATATCGGATGGCTGAGCAACAAATTCAATTAATGCGCTGCCTGCCGCCAACGAATCCTCTCCTGGCACCGGATGATTCCCCCAAACGCGCACAACCTGCTCGGGCAAACTCAACGCCTCGTCCCAGTATTCCCTACCGGTAATCACCAGACCCGCGCGTAAATTTTCGCCCAGCACCGCCGCTGCGCCCGACATCATCGATTGCGCAGCCTTGCCCAGCGCCACGACTCGGACAGGGGGTAACGGGTGTGTTTGCAGATAGGCGGCCACGGCAGCGTGACCATTGACCGCCGCCAAGGCGGCGCGATAGCAGCGTTCAAATAACGGGAGGGGAGTCATGATTGGAGCCCCATCGGCGGGCAGTCCTCGCGCAAACTAGGGCGTGCGGTAACCCAGGCTCAGATAAATGCCTTTGTCCTGAGGATCACTACCCACGGATTCAACATCCTGCAAGGCCTGGCCCCACATCAGGTTGGCGTCAAAGCCAGCCTTCTGCCAACGCACGCCCACACCGGCGCTGTACAGTTGCTGATTCGGCAACGACATCTGCCCATTGTCACTTTCCATTCCCAGGGCGTAATCAAAAAACGGATACAAGGTCCATCCTGCACCGGGATACCAATGCCATTCAAGATTAGTGGTGACACCGGAATCGCGCACAAACCGATTCTGCCGATAGCCGCGCACACTGGTCGCGCCGCCTAACGAAAAGCGTTTGATGGATGGCACAAACTCATCAGCCAACTGGGTGTTAACCCGCCATTGCAGCGCCTGCGCAGCAGTCAATGAATGCCAATACACGCCCTGAACTTGTGCCAAACGGAAATTTTGCGTCTCCGTGGCAACACCACCGGCATCGCCCGCTGCCACGCCGCCCTCAAGTTTCAACTGCAACGCCGCACGATCGGCAGACGATCGCCATTGCCAGTTCACGCCCCATTGTGCCGATTTGCTATTGGTGTTTTCGGTGTAAACATCAAACCAACGCTGTTGGGTCCGCGTGTATTCCAGATTTAAAAAAGTCTCGCCGCGTTGCGCCAATTCCCGTTTGAGCGGCCAATACAGACCAAACTGAGCGCGCGCACTACGACTCTGCAAATCAACCACGTCGAAAGGCTCTTCCACCAGCGAATATTCACTGCCCTGTGCACTGCCTTGCAGACTGACATCACTCAAACTCACCGGCAAACGATAGCTCAGCGAAAAATCTTTCAAGCCCTGAGTCGCGCCGACCGAAGCCTGCAATCGATCGCGCGCGCCCAACAAATTGCGATGACCTGCCGTCAGCGCCAAGTGCGCTGCACCAATACTGGGCGACTGATAATTATCCAGATTCACGCCGTAAAAATCGCCGTCGCGCTCAATCACATCCACCAGCAATGTTGACTCGCCCAGGCGCGACCCTGGCTTTAGTTTCGCGCTGGCCTGTTCGACCAATTCATGTTCTTGCAACAGCGCCAGCGATTCATTCAACGCCTGCACATTCACCGGCACAGTCATCGCTGGACGAAAATATTCCTGCACATAGGATGAGGACAATTGCTCGGTACGATTCTGCGCAACCTGGGTAATGCGACCATGCACCACCTGCAACACCAAAACCCCGTCGGTCACTTCCTGCTCGGGCACTATCACCCCGGATGTGGCATAACCTTGCTCGACATAATACCGCGTCAGTCGCGACTGCAACTCGGCAATATCCTTGGCGGTTAATTTACGCCCGGTGTATTGGGACACTACTTTTTTTAACCAGGCTTGCGGGAAAATATGCCCGCCCTGCACATCGATAAATTTCACTTCCAGTTTATCGGTCGCGTAACTTTTTTCACTGAAAACACCCAAGGCTGCTGACTGCGCCAATGTGCACCAACTGCCAGCCAACACCAGCAACAAACCACAAATCAATTTTTTCATGGCTGAACACATTCCTGTGAGCGATCGGCACTGGCCTTACCACCACGAGTGGGGTAACGAATAAAGTAGTGCGTATCGTCTTCTTTCTCGCGCACTTCAAATTCCACCGGTGTTCCACTAAAACCACGCGGCTGACACGAACCCACAGCTAATTCTGTTGCTGCCGATGCCAGACTCAGTGGCGTCGGTGAAAATTGATATTCTGCCAACGCCAGGTGTTGAGCCTGATCGGCCACCGTCACCACCTGACCATCCAGCACCGACGCGCTCACCGACACCACTCCAGGCGCAGCGACAATCGACTGATATACATTATCGCTGTAACGCACTTCGCCAGACTCGCCGATGCTCAACAATTGCACCTTACCTGACGATGCCTGCAAATAACTGCCATCCACTTGCACCCGACCACCGACCAGCGACAAATTTTCCGCTGCACCGACATCCATGCGCGCTCCAAGCAAATTCACTTCACCACCTGCAGTGTGCGCAGGATCAACGCCTACAGCCAACGGATTGCCTGACACGGCGATAAACACTTTGGACGTATCGGCGGAATACTGCATACCACCCGGCAGCAAAATATAATCAGCACTGGCAATATGCAAAGAACCACTGACATTGACGCTGGAACCCGCGCCCATCAGCACACCTTGCGGATTGAGCAGCCACAAATTTGCGCCCGCCA
>JAOUHV010000015.1 GCA_029884425.1 Gammaproteobacteria bacterium | reverse complement strand
TTCTTGGCGGAAATGTAAACTTAAACGATTGGAAGAGATCAATTCGGTTTTAACCGCCAGCAAATCATCGTATTTTGCCGTACGTTTAAATTCTAGCGACGCATGACGCACTGCAAACAACAGGGAATGTTGCGCCACCCACTTTGCCTGCCAAATACCCCGCTGGCGCAAAGCCTCTGTACGCGCCCGCTCCATGTACGCCAAATAGTTGGAATGATACACCACTCCGCCGCAATCAGTATCTTCGTAATAAACACGAACGGGCCAGTAAAATGCTTTTGTCTCACTCACACGACATTCCCGTTAATCATCCATCGACTCGATCACTGAACCACGATCCCCGGGGGCGGGCAAACCAAAATGCGCGTAGGCATGCGCCGTTGCCACCCGACCACGTGGCGTACGCATTAAAAATCCCTGCTGGATCAGATACGGTTCCAATACATCTTCAATAGTGTCGCGTTCTTCACCAATCGCCGCCGCCAGGTTATCCAAGCCCACCGGACCACCGGAAAACTTGTCAATCATGGCACGCAGCAGCCGCCGATCGTTTTGATCGAATCCGAGCGGGTCAACATCAAGCATACTTAATGCCGCATCGGCCACTTCGGCAGAAATATGTCCATCGGCACGCACCTGGGCAAAGTCCCGCACCCGACGCAGCAGCCGGTTGGCGATGCGCGGCGTACCCCGCGAACGGCGCGCAATTTCACCCGCCCCCGTGGCATCCATCCCCACGCCCAAAATTTGCGCAGAACGCGTCACTATGCGCTGCAAATCCTGGTTATTGTAGAACTCGAGGCGCTGCACAATGCCAAACCGATCGCGCAACGGCGAGGTCAGCAAGCCAGCTCGGGTCGTCGCGCCAATCAGGGTAAACGGTGGCAAATCCAGCTTGATGGAACGCGCCGCCGGTCCTTCGCCGATCATAATGTCGATCTGGTAATCTTCCATCGCGGGATAAAGTACTTCCTCCACTGCCGGGCTCAGTCGATGGATTTCGTCGATAAAAAGCACGTCGTGCGGCTCAAGATTGGTCAGCATCGCCGCCAAATCGCCGGCTTTTTCCAGCACAGGCCCCGAGGTTTGGCGAATATTGACACCCATTTCGGCAGCAATAATGTTCGCCAGAGTGGTTTTCCCCAGGCCTGGCGGACCATAAATCAGCACGTGATCCAGCGCATCGCGCCGGGCCCGCGCCGCACCAATGAAAATATCCAATTGCTCACGCACCGGCTGCTGACCAACATAGTCAGCCAGACTTTTTGGCCGGATGGCCCGATCCAGGGCTTCATCACGGCCGTCTGCCACGGCAGCCACGGCAGCCACCAAACGATCTTGCTCTATCATGCTTTGGCCTTGGCGACACTTTGCAGCGCCGCACGAATAATTTCTTCACTTCCCATACCATCAACCGCCACTGCCTTGACCATGCGGGCGGCATCCTGTGGTTTGTAACCCAAGGCGATCAATGCGCTTTGGGCATCCCCTACCTCACTGCTAACGGGCACCGCTCCCAGTGTCGGCAACAATGTTCCCGCACCGTCACCAACCGCCATGTCCTTGAGCCGATCGCGCAGTTCAACAATTAACCGTTCAGCGGTTTTTTTGCCAATGCCTGGCAAACTGACCAAGCGGTTGACGTCATTATCGTGCAGCACCTGCACCAGCTCTTCGGTGGAGATTCCTGACAAAATGGTCAGCGCCAATTTGGGACCTACGCCATTGGCTTTGATCAAATGACGGAACATGGTGCGTTCTTCACGCCGCGCAAAGCCGTACAGCAAATGCGCATCATCGCGCACCACCATGTGAGTAAACAACATCACTTTTTCGCCCAGCGAGGGCAAGACATAGAACGTACTCATCGGCGCATCGACTTCGTAGCCGACCCCGCCGACGTCCACCAACAAATGCGGCGGCTGTTTTTCCAGCAACACGCCCTGCAAACGACCGATCATGCCAATACTCCACGCACAGTACTCGACGCATATTTCACACTGTGGCCATGGCAAACTGCGATCGCCAACGCATCTGCCGCATCCTGTTGCGGCAAACCCGACAACTGCAACAACGCCGCAACCATGTGCTGCACCTGATCCTTCGCCGCCCGCCCGGTCCCGACCACCGCCTGCTTAACGCGCGTTGGCGCATACTCACTCACAGGCAACCCCAAGGTTACTCCGGCACAAATCGCCGCACCGCGCGCCTGCCCCAACTTCAACGCCGAGGCCACATTATTCTTCACAAACACCTGCTCTATCGCCATCACGTCGGGCTGATACTGACGAATCACGCAGCCCAACTCTTCAAAAATCACTTTCAGGCGCAACGGAAACTCTTTTTCCTGGGTGCGAATACAACCACTGGCCACATACCGCAGCCGCCCCTGGTTCAGCTCAACCACCCCAAAACCGGTAATTCGCGAGCCGGGATCAATCCCGAGAATACGCATCAATAGCCCGCTCCAACTAGACAAACCCGGTTGCTCAATTCGAGCAACGCACATACGGCGCTTTTCCGAAAAATGCTTGGCATCGCCTGTTTTTTAGGCATTTTTCCGCACAAAACGGCAAACTGCCGTGCGACACAACAGTTTACCACCCCCTCAGCGCAAGTTTAAGACTCCCTATAAAAAGCCCCTGTCCGCAAGAAGCTTTCAACCTGCGCAAATACCGAGGGCGACAGCAGTAATCCCGAATGCGACACCGCCAACACCTGATGATCCGCCATGCCGCTCATCCTTGTTTCTTCCACCAACACCGCGCTATCCCCCGCAGGCAAACGCGAACCCAGCAACCGCCCCAACCCAAGCGCATGATTGCCAGCAATTCCTCCCCATTGCCACCCCGGTGGCACTTGTCGCTGCGACTGGAACAATAACGTTTGCGCCCGCCCCAGCAGCCACCGCCCCCAGCGATGGCGAACCAACTGGGCCGCCACTGCGCAATCCTGATGTGGCGAACCTAAAGTCACCACCCGCCCCAATGGCCGTACATGATACTGATCAATCCAACACCAAATTAATTTGCCACCGAGACTGTGACCGACGAAATGCAGTTGCGAATGATGAGGTAACGCTTGAACGAAATGCTGAAATTCAGCGACACAACGGGAAAGGCCGCGAAATACCGGCCAATAGGAAAAGTAGTAGACACAAAAACCTTGAGCACGCAGACGTCGCCCAAGCAAAAAAACAAACCAGGAATTCATCCAGATGCCGTGCACCAGCACCACAGCGGGTCGAGAATTTGCGCTATCCATCGCTCATGACACCCCAGAAACAACAATGCCGACAGTAGAAAACCACTGCCGGCATAATGACACGCCTAGGTGACATGCCCTCCCCCCACTTTTTCACTCCTGCGTCTTGGTGCGCAGGTCGATAATCACGAACAGCACAAATTTTTCTTATTTTTCGTATTGTGTGCTCAGCGAATACAGGGCTAAGACTAAAGTTCTAGGCTTAAAGCAAACTTAATGAATCTTAAAATTCCACCTGCAAACCAACACGAGCGCCTTTTTCAATACTGAAGCTGCCGCGACCATCGCTCAACGTCACGTGAAATTGATGTGCTTCAACATAGACTGCCGCCTCTGGGAACAGCGCAAACTGCAAACGCAACGCGCCTTCACGAAAACGCTCTGCATCCATAAACGATACAATCGGTGGTGCATAATAAAAGGTTCCGCCCACACTGATGCGATCTGCACCCGGCAAGGAATACATCATCTGCATCCCCAAACCCAGCGCCAACAAATCGACATCGCGTGATGATGCGGGCATGGTCGTGGCAAATACTTTACCACCTACGCCAATTTTCAAACCGCGAGCGCGACTACCAGCCTCATCTACCACATGCAAACCCAGCTCGGCAACGTAGTCATCTTTTTCATTAAACAACAGACCCATCACCATTTCGCTGCGACCGTAGCTCGCGCCACCCACCAGCAAGCCATACTTCAACTGCGCGCTGGTTTCACTCAAACTAGCCGACGCCGTTTGCGCCTGAGCATTCCACGTCACCAATGATGCCAGCAACACAAATATGAATCGGAACACGCTCTTTCTCCTCAATTTTCTGAATCTGCAATACGCGTAAGACTTGCAATCATTCGACTGCCGCTTTAGTCGGGGCCTCATTGTAGCAGAGCAGCGCATGCATCAAACACCCCATTCCGCCCCCACCAACCCAAGCACGTCGCTGCGCACAATTCTATAGTCTTACAATCTCAATGTCCGGCAAATTATCCAAGACTTCACTGTAGGTTTGGCATCGCTCCAGGACATCGACGACAACAGGAAGTGGCGAATGCCATATTTCCTTAAAATCCGACTCATTTTCGCCCAACACCGGAAATGCCAACTTTTCGCGGGGAGGCGAAAACTGCGCATCTACGCCCGGCTTATTCCCTCGCGCATCCACTCGATACCAGCCAAATTGACGCAGATAAATTGCATTCAAACCATGCAGGCAATACGGCGCACCATTCTCATGAAGACTCAGTCGCTGATAACAAAGCCCTGCAGGAATATTGTTGGCTCTCAGCAATGCCGCCAACAAGTGACTTTTCGCGTAGCAAAATCCCGTGCCCTGCTCCAACACGTCGGAGGCAATACAGGTAACTGGATTTAGCTGATAATCCGAACTGTGCTTTATGTTGTCGCGAACCCACTCAAAACAGGTTCTGGCTATTTCCAGTTCATCACTTTTCCCCTGAACCAGCTTCTGCGCCAGAGAAAAAACATGAGGAGACTTCCAATCGATATATTTCGAGGATTGTAGATATTTTTCCATTTATGCTGCGAAGCATCCTTCAAGCATCGGCCAACACGCTGATGACAAGCCCAAAATGCAAAAAACCCGCATAGGCGGGTTTTTTTACAAATACGTTACCGGCAAAAGAAGCTTATTTAATTTTAGCTTCTTTATAAACCACGTGCTTACGCACAACCGGGTCGTATTTTTTGATTTCCATTTTTTCAGGCATAGTACGCTTGTTCTTGGTCGTTGTGTAAAAATGACCGGTACCAGCGGAAGAAACCAAACGAATTTTATCACGCATGGTGCAACTCCTTAGATCTGCTCGCCACGGGCACGCATATCAACCAGAACCTGATCGATGCCCTTCTTGTCGATGATGCGCATACCCTTAGTAGAAGTACGCAGTTTCACCCAACGATTCTCACTCTCAACCCAAAAACGGTGAGTCTGGAGATTCGGCAGAAAGCGACGCTTGGTCTTGTTGTTCGCGTGCGAAACGTTGTTCCCAGTAATTGGGCGTTTACCTGTAACCTGACAAACTCTTGACATTGTAATCTTCTCCAAAAAACCTTGGCGCAATTCACTCTTTGCGAAGGGCCGCACTTTATACCAAACCCATGCCGGTTTGTACAGCCTTTCCGCAATTCCCCTAGCTAGAATTTCAGATGAACGCCCAGTGTAGCTATGAAACTGTCGGCATCTAACCGACTTATCTCCGCCTCGACGATCAGGCGCCGAAACTGGCCGCCGTGGTACACCGTGCCCGCTCCCACCCCGGGAATAAAGCTAAACTTCGTGCCACTGTAGTCGTTCAGGCTCGCCGAAAAGCGCTTATCCAGCATCGCCCCGCCAAGCTTGCCCTTGAGGTAGGCGGCCTGGGACAACACCACTCGTTTGGTTATAAACCCCGACACACCGGACACGCTCATGGTGCCATCGCCCTTGGAGGCGACGCTACTGCCTATACCGCTAAACGCGTCCAGCTCGAACGACGTATCCCGTGACACATTATGCCCATAGGTCAGCGATATTATCTTCAGCGGCTCCATCTGCGGCTTATTTTCCGCCAATATTCCGGCTCGCGCAAACCAGAATTCGTCTGACTCAGCCGCCCACACCGGCATTGCCAGCACTCCCAGCAGCACCGTGGAGATCAATTGTTTTACCAATGGCACCTAGAAACCTCAAATTATCTCTTTGTAAACGCGCAGTTATTGTAACTCACCCGCCTCGGCAAAAGAATATCCCGCGCCTTCTCCGACCACCACATGATCCAGCACCCGGATGTCCACCAGCGCCAGCGCCTGAACCAATCGCCGGGTAATGGCGCGATCCGCCTGGGACGGTTCACATACACCCGACGGGTGGTTGTGCGCCAAGATGACCGCCGCGGCATTCAAGGCCAGTGCGCGCTTCACCACCTCGCGGGGATGCACGCTGGCGCCGTCGATGGTGCCACGAAACATCTCCTCAAAGCGAATCATCCGGTGGCGATTATCCAGAAACAGCACCGCGAACACCTCGTGTTCGTAGTCGCGCAAGCGGTTTTTGAGATAGCGCTGCGTCACCGCCGGACTGCTCATCACGTCTTCGCGCAGCATTTCGGCTTCCAGATGGCGCCGTCCCATCTCCAGCACCGCCTGCAACTGTACGTACTTGGCCTCGCCCAGCCCCAGACCGCGACAAAACTGCGCCTGCTCGGCTCGCAACAACGCCCGCAGACTGCCAAACTCATGTAACAGCTCCCGCGCCAGATCCAGCGCCGTCTTGCCCTTCACTCCGGTGCGTAAAAAAATCGCCAGCAGCTCGGCATCCGACAGGGCGCTCGCCCCCTTATGTAACAGTTTTTCTCTCGGCCGTTCCATGACCGGCCAATCCGTAATGGCCATAACCCCTTCCTTTTCGTGCAGAATCCATTCACAAAAGGTAAACTCTAGCGCCTATGAGCCAACTTGCCCAGAAACAAATCCTGCTCGGCGTCAGTGGCGGCATTGCCGCCTACAAATCCGCCGACCTTGTCCGCCGCCTGCAAGACCAGGGGGCGGTCGTGCGCGTCATCATGAGCCGCGCCGCCACCGAGTTCGTCACCCCCATGACCTTCGAGGCCCTCAGTGGTCATCCGGTGCATGTGGAATTGTTCGAGACCGGCACCGGCGCCATGGAACACATTGAACTGGCCCGTTGGGCCGACGCCATCCTGATCGCGCCAGCCAGCGCCAACACCCTGGCCCGACTGGCCCACGGCCTGGCCGACGACCTGCTCAGTACCGTCGTGCTCGCCAGTCGCGCGCCGTTGGCCGTAGCGCCAGCAATGAATCAACAGATGTGGGCTCACCCAGCCGTACAAACCAACATCGAAACCCTGCGCCAGCGTGGCGTGCAGATTTTCGGCCCTGCTTCGGGCAGCCAGGCCTGTGGCGACGTGGGCACCGGTCGCATGCTGGAACCACTGCAACTGGTCGAGGCCCTGGAAAGCTGTTTCACTCCGCCCTGTCTGGCCGGAAAGCGCGTCACCATTACCGCTGGCCCGACCCGCGAGGCGCTGGACCCGGTTCGCTTCATCAGCAATCGCAGCTCCGGCAAGATGGGCTATGCCCTGGCCCAGGCCGCGCGCGCGGCCGGTGCCGAAGTCACTCTGGTCAGCGGCCCGGTTAATCTGCCTGCGCCCGCCGGCGTAACCACCCTCCGCGTCACCAGCGCCGATGACATGGCCCAGGCCGTACTGCAAACCCTACCCGGTTGTGATATTTTCATCGCCGCAGCTGCCGTAGCTGACTACCGCCCGGCACAACAGGCTGAACAAAAAATCAAAAAGAACGACAGCGAAATGCGACTGGAACTGGTGCGTAATCGCGACATTCTCACCGAAGTATCTACCCACCCACATCGCCCCTTCTGCGTTGGCTTTGCCGCCGAGACCGAAAATTTGCAGGCCAACGCCCAGGCCAAACTGCAGCGCAAGCAACTGGACATGATCGCCGCCAATTGGGTGGGTGCCAGCGCCGAAACTGAACAAACCGGCTTTGACAGCGACGACAACGCCCTGCATGTCTACAGCAAAAATTCTGACACCCTGTTGCGCAAGACCAGCAAACAGCGTCTGGCCCAGCAGTTACTGCAACTTATCGCCGAGAAATACCATGAAGCAAATCCAGCTAAAAATTCTTGATCCTCGCATGGGCAGTGAGTTCCCGCTGCCCACCTACGCCACGCCCGGCAGTGCCGGCATGGATTTGCGCGCCATGATCGACGTCAAACTGACCATCGCCCCCGGCGAGACCGTGCTGATTCCTACCGGCCTGGCCATCCACGTCGAAGACCCGAGTCTGGCGGCGGTGATTCTGCCGCGCTCCGGCCTGGGCCACAAACACGGTATCGTGCTGGGCAATCTGGTGGGCCTGATCGACTCCGATTATCAGGGGCCGCTGATGGTGTCCTGCTGGAACCGTGGCAACAAACCGTTTGAACTGGAAGTGGGCGAACGCCTGGCGCAACTGGTGTTCGTTCCGGTGGTACAGGCGAGCTTTGAAATCGTCAAGGAATTCGGCGCCTCCGAACGCGGCGAAGGCGGCTTCGGCTCCTCCGGTCGCAAGTAAAAATCAAAATCAATCAAGGACAAGCGCATCGCATGAGCACGCAGTACAACGCCGATTTCCCCATCACCGAATCCATTTTCAAAGCCTACGACATACGCGGCATCGTCGACCAGGGACTGACCGAAGACATGATGTTTGCCATCGGCCGTGCGCTGGGCAGTGAAATCATCGCCAGTGGCAAACACCAGGCCTGCGTCGCCCGCGACGGTCGCTTGTCCGGCCCGCGCCTGCTCAAGGCGCTGACCGACGGTCTGCTCGCCTGCGGCGTGGATGTGATTGATGTTGGCCGCGTGCCCACGCCGGTGCTGTACTTCGCCACCTTTGAGCTGGCCACCGGCACAGGCTTCATGCTCACCGGCAGCCATAATCCGCCCAACTACAACGGCCTGAAAATGGTGCTCAACGGCGTCACCCTGTCTGGTGACACCAT
The DNA here is from genome assembly GCA_029884425.1 of Gammaproteobacteria bacterium. NCBI lineage: Bacteria > Pseudomonadati > Pseudomonadota > Gammaproteobacteria > Gammaproteobacteria bacterium. The sequence goes on along the minus strand of JAOUHV010000015.1, from coordinate 40,725 downwards.
CCAGAAACTCAAGCAACGCATCATCGACAAAGACTTCGTCAATGGTCAGGGCAAGCTGTCGCACCAGGATGTGCAGGACGCCTACGTCGCACGCATCGCCTCGGACATCAAACTGCCGCGCCCGCTGAAAATCGTCATCGACTGCGGCAATGGCGTGGCCGGTGAACTGGCCCCCAAACTGTTCCGCGCACTGGGCTGTGACGTGACCGAGCTGTTCTGCGAAATCGACGGTAACTTCCCCAACCACCACCCCGATCCCAGCCAGCCGGAAACCCTGGAAACCCTGATCGAAAAAGTAATCCACGGCGGCTACGACGTTGGCTTTGGCTTTGACGGCGACGGCGATCGTTTGGGCGTGGTTGCGCCCAGCGGCGAAATCATCTGGCCTGACCGCCAAATGATTCTGTACGCACTGGACATCATTGAACGCAATCCCGGCGCACAAATCATTTACGACATCAAATGCTCACGCAATCTGCACATTGCCATTGAACAGGCCGGCGGCGAGCCACTGATGTGGAAAACCGGTCACAGCCTGGTCAAAGCCAAGCTGAAGGAAACCGGCGCGCCACTGGCCGGCGAAATGAGCGGCCATATTTTCTTCAAGGAGCGCTGGTTCGGCTTTGACGATGCGCTCTACACCGGCGCACGCCTGCTGGAAATTCTGTCCAAGGATTCACGCTCCACCGGCGAAGTCTTTGCCAGCCTGCCCAACATGGTCAACACCCCGGAACTGCGCCTGGAATTTGATCGCGACGGCGAACACTTTGAGTTCATGGCTCGCCTGACCCAGGCGGCCAATTTTGGCGACGCCAGAATCACCACGATTGATGGTTTGCGGGTAGATTTTGCCAACGGCTGGGGACTGGTGCGCGGCTCCAATACCACGCCTTGTCTGGTCATCCGTTTTGAGGGCGAGGACGAAAATGCCATGCTGTCCATCCAGGAACAGTTCCGCAAATTGTTCCAAAGTCTGGACGACAGCCTCAAACTCCCGTTTTAACTACAAAAATACCGAGTATAATCAGCACCTCCCGAGATACGAGATTAGCGCCTATGAGTTTAGATGCCAATTCAGCCATGAATATCGCCAAAGTCCTGGTTGAGGCCCTGCCTTACCTGCAGCGTTTTGCCGGTAAGACCTTCGTCATCAAATACGGCGGCAACGCCATGATAGACGAGGAATTAAAAACCAGTTTTGCCCGTGACATCGTACTGATGAAAGCCGTTGGCATTAATCCCGTGGTGGTGCATGGCGGTGGTCCGCAGATCGGCAATCTGCTCAAGCGCATCGGCAAAGAAAGCGAATTCATCCAGGGCATGCGCGTCACCGACGCCGAAACCATGGACGTGGTGCAAATGGTTTTGGGCGGTCTGGTCAACAAGGAAATTGTCGGCATGATCAACACCCATGGCGGCAAAGCCGTGGGCCTGACCGGTAAAGACGGCAACATGATCCGCGCGAAAAAACTCACGCTGAAAAACAACTCGCCTGAATTGAATGCCTCCGAAATTATCGACATCGGTCACGTCGGTGAGGTCAGCCGCATCGACACCACCCTGATCGAACGTCTGGTGGCCAACGATTTCATCCCGGTGGTTGCGCCGGTGGGCGTGGGCGAGAACGGCGAAGCGTACAACATCAACGCCGATCTGGTGGCCGGTGCATTGGCTGCAGCATTGAAGGCCGAAAAGCTGATTCTGTTGACCAACATTCCCGGTCTGCTGGATAAAAACAACAATCTGCTGACCGGTCTGAGTTCCAAAATGGTGGACGAACTGATACAAGACGGTACTATCTATGGGGGAATGCTGCCCAAAATCGACAGCGCCCTCAAAGCCGTACAAGAAGGCGCTCACACCGCCCACATAATTGACGGCCGAGTAAAACATGCCGTAATGCTCGAGATCTTCACGGACGAAGGCATCGGTACATTAATCCGCAGCTAAACGTAAACGGAGTAGACGCAGTGAGTACTAACAAAGCGAAATCGTCGCGCAAACAGGAAATTCTCGAAGCCCTGGCGCGCGAGCTGGAAACCAATCCGGGCACGCGCATCACCACCGCCAGTCTGGCCAAGGCCGTGGGCATTTCCGAAGCCGCTCTCTATCGTCACTTTCCCAGCAAGGCCAAGATGTTTGAGGGCCTAATTGAATTCACCGAAGACACGGTTTTCAGTCTGATCAATCGCATCCAGGCCGACCACGCCGATGCACAAAACCGCAGTGCTGCCTTGCTGAAACTGCTGTTGGGTTTCTCCGAGCGCAACCCGGGCATCACCCGCATCCTGCTGGGTGACGCACTGGTCGGTGAACACGAACGTCTGCGTGGTCGCATCAACCAGTTCTACGAGCGCCTGGACACCCAGCTCAAGCAAATATTGCGTGAAGGCAGTATGCGCAACGAGTTGCCGGACAATTTCCCGATCAATGCCGCCGCCAACCTGATGCTGGCCACGGTTGAGGGTCGGATCAGCCAGTTTGCCCGCAGCGGCTTTAGCAAGCGCCCCACCGAACACTGGGAACAACAGTGGCTGCTATTGTCCGAAACCCTGTTCGCCAGCCAGATCGAACCCGCATAATTGTTCTGCTCTGTGCCACGGCTCATCTCACTGCGAGCCGTGGCCATTGCCATTCCCCATCTTTAGGCGTCGCCCGTGTCCTGGTTTGATCAAATCCTGCTGTTTCTGATTTCGCTGCTGGCCAACCTGTTGTCGGCGTTTGCCGGCGGCGGTGCCGGTCTGATTCAGCTGCCTGCGCTGATTTTCCTCGGCCTGCCATTCAGCCTGGCGCTGGCCACCCACAAAGTCGCCAGTGTGTTTCTCGGCATTGGCGCCACCGTGCGCAACCTGCGGGAAAAACCCCTGGACTGGAAATTTGCTTCGCTGATTCTGGCCAGCGGCCTGCCCGGCGTGATCCTTGGTGCCAACATCATCCTCAGCATTCCTGACCATGTCGCCCAGGTGGCGCTGGGCGTGCTGACCATCAGCCTGGGGCTGTATTCGATTTTCAAACCCAATCTCGGTCAGCACAGCCAGCCACAACATCGCGACCGGCGCGGCTATCTGATTGGTGGCGGGCTGCTGTTTTTCATCGGCGTGCTCAACGGCTCGCTGACCTCAGGCACCGGCCTGTTCGTCACCCTGTGGCTAGTGCGCTGGTTTGGACTGGATTACAAAACCGCCGTCAGTTATACGCTGGTACTGGTCGGTTTATTCTGGAATGGCACTGGGGCCGTGACCTTGGGATTGCAGGGCAGCATTGCCTGGGATTGGTTGCCGGCGCTGATTCTGGGATCGCTGATTGGCGGCTATTTGGGGGCCCACCTGGCCATTGCCAAAGGCAACAAATGGATCAAGCGGATTTACGAAGTTGTCACGCTGACGGTGGGACTAAAGCTCATCCTGAGCTGATTAACCGGTTGTCGCCTTGCGGGCCACCGGACAGGCCTGCGGGTCGTAATCAATGCACATTTCCACGTACAGCTCACCTTCCTGGCAGCGAAACGGCACGACGATGACCTTCATCGGCGCATGATGCTTGATCACGTGCCCAGCACCATTCAGCACCTCAGGCAAGCTCATGGTCAATCGGTAGCCTTTTTCTTCCAGCAGCACCTTGGTGCTGCCAGTCACCATGTTGGCAATCTCGCCGGCCAGATCAAGCACCCAAGGGTCAATGGCCGATGGTTGACGCCGTAGCATGCGCCGGCACAGCGCCAAAATCAGCGATCGGGAAAATGAAATCGCCACCGACCCCATGATTCCCTCGCCATTGATGCGCAACATCCCTGTGACCTCGCCCAGGGATTTGTCGCCTTTCTTCAGCTGCGGCTTGCCTGGCGCCAGCTCCAACCGCGCCATCAAACCCAGCATATCGACCACGTTTTTTAGTACCGGATTGACCAACTCGACATTCATGCCTAGCCGCCCATCAGAAAATTAGTTCAATAATTGATCGGCGCACTATTCCTGTTCTTGAGTGTGGTTGTTGGCAATCCATCATCGCCGCAGACGACTTCTATCCGCCGCAGCCATGTGCTATAAAACCGGCCAGTTTGCACTGTGAATAACCCAAGAGAGTAGATCATGTCTAAATTCGACCACGTCAGCGTGACCCAAGCCGCCAACATCTATTTTGATGGCAAAGTCACCAGCCGCACCCTAACGTTTGCTGATGGCAGCAAAAAAACCCTGGGCATAATGCTGCCCGGCGAATACGATTTTGGCACCGACGCCCCTGAGTTGATGGAAATCTATCGTGGCGACCTGGACGTATTGCTGCCCGGCGAAACCGAGTGGAAAACCATCAAAGGCGGCCAGTCGTTCAATGTTGCCGGCAACGCCCGCTTCCAGTTGAAGATCCGCGAAGTTACCGATTACTGCTGTTCGTTTCTGTAATAAAAAAAGCCCGCAGTAATTGCTGCGGGCTTTTTTGTTTCTGCGCCAAATTACCACTCGTATTGCTGATAAAACGTCGGCAACATCTGCAGCATTTCCTCGCGACTAAAAAAACGGTCTGCACGCGCCAGACGCATTTCGTCCTGAACGTCAGCATCGCCACCAAAGCAAAACACCGGAATATTGATCTGAAATTGCATTCGAATCTGGCGAATGACATCAATCGGATCAAACGCATCGACTTCATTCAAATCCATCAGCAAAAATCGGTAGAGCAACACATCATTCCAGTCACCAATCTGCTCAAGATCGGTCACAATCGTCAACTGCCAATCGGCCGGCAGTAGCTTTTCGACGGCAGCGATCATCGACGCGTCGGTAGTCATCAAAATCTGGCGTTTTTGCAAACGCGCTTCGATGGTGGGCACAGATGGGTTAGGTTTCATCGCCAGCATCATCGCCTTCGTAAAAATAATCAAAATAAAAATCGCGCAGTTTCAGATCCAGATACAGACTTTGTCGCTCCTTCATTCCTTGCTCAAACACCTTGGCCAGCGCCTGGCCTTGCAAAGCATCCAGAATATGAATCTGACCAATCAAATCCTGATCGGTATCGAGCACATGCTCAGGCATCGCCTCCGGATAGTCGGCATACAGCAGCCAGGATTTGCATTCGGGATCACTTGGGTCCAACGGCTGCAGAACGATTTTTCCCAGCCACGCCAGACGCGCTACCTGATTGAATTGATTAATGTCGAGTTTTTTGCCGGCCTTATATTTGCGCAGCTCGTTTTTGATATCACCAACGCTGGTGATCTTGATGGGCTTTTTCACATGACTACCTTTGCCTACAGACGTCGTTTCAGTATCCCAGAAAAACAAAAAGCGGGAAACAGTTCACTGTTCCCCGCCCATTGATTCGCGTCGACTAATAGCGATAGCTGTACATCAACTGCCAGCTAAATTGTGAGTGACTGCTGGTAACCGCAGGAATGGTGCTGCCATTGCCTGGGTTAGTGGATTCCACATTCAGCGCCTTGGTGAAAGACAAATCCACTTGCTGTGCACCACTACCCATGCCCAAACCCAGTGTCAGATGTGATTCAACAATCGCTGGAAACAGCGCGTTGAGGTATTTTTCTGGCACAGGGTTGTTTGCATGGTTGTAACCAGCACGCAGCACCAGATCATTTTTCACCTGATACGCACCGCCCAAGGAAATCACGGTTTGGTCATCCCAGTTTTGATACAGCGCCATATCCATTTTCGCGCCCGCAAAACCACCATTGGCTGCAACATTGTCTGCCTCAAAGGACATGCTGAAATCTTTCATCACGTCTGACCAGGCGATTTGCTTCACATCTGCCACCACCATCAGCTTGTCGCTGGCCTGATAAGCAGCACCAAACGCATAGGTTGCAGGCCACTGGAAATTCTTGACGGTGATTTTACCACTCACAGGAATATTCATGTCCACATAGGTGCCCGACGGCGCACCGCCTGACATCACTCCAGTGTCCGCAAGTACCCCCATGCTCATCACCGCATCAGAGGTAGTCATGTCGCTGAGACTGGTTTTGGCATGATATGTCGCACCTACATTTAATTTGCGATTGATCTTGTAGGCCAAACCAATCTTGCCGCCGTAGCCGGTCGCCTGTGCCTTGCCGGAATATTTGTCGTCATTGGAAAAATCAAAATAGGCATGGTGCAATTTCTGTACGCCGGTTCCGCCAAATGGTTCATACATCAGGCCAAAACCCTGCACCAATGTTCCAGATGCCTCACCAATATTCTGGGCCGCTGGATTGGCCAGATCCTGGAACTGCGCTTCGCTCATGGCCATCTGTAAATCCATACCGGCCCAGACATAATCCAGGGTCGCTGCCACACTCAAGCTATCATTGACGCTGAATGAAAGTGGCAAAATCGCACGCCCTACACTGACTTCAGAGCGATTCACCAAACCTGCGGTCAACGCAGTATTGGTGCCCATGCTGGGATCAGCCATCCAGGAATTGGAACCAAACTCGGTACCCATACCACCTTGAGCAAAAACACCTACACCATAGATCAGCGTTCCTGATTTTTTCGCCCAGCCCATGGCTGGCATCATGTAGGAACGGCCAGTGGAATCACTGGTCATGGTCATTGCACCAGCATCCACGGTCGCATCAACACGTGGACCAAGTACACCAACCGCAACATCAAAACGATGCTCACTGTTCATCATTGATAACGTTGCCGGATTATTCATCACCGCCGCAGTTCCGTTATCATATGCCATGGATGCCCCACCCATACTGGTAGCAATCGGCCCATAGCCTTCCATATTCATGCCATTGGTTGCCAAGGCTGGCGCACTGAAAACCATTGCCATCGCTGCCGCCAATGCTGTTTTTTGATTCAGTCGTTTCATACTGACCTCCTAACTGTGCCCAGCCTCACGCACCTTTCAAATGCGCACGCCATCCTGCCTACATGCTTTTTTGTACTTTCATAAATACAAGATCGTACAAAGCGTCGAACTTCCTCTTAAAAAAACTAGGTTTTTTAGAACGAGTTCACACAAACAGTTAGCGACCAGTCACATACCAGCTTTTCTCGGCAAATATTGAGGAAATAAAAAAGCCTCCGAAAGGAGGCTTTGAGAAACAACGTTTAACTTTTTCAGTTAATCTTCGTCGTGATAGGTACCCACATTTTCACCGGCCATCTGCCGCCGTACCACACCTACATCGCGGGCATTGAGCGCAAACGGGAATGACAAGATGTCAGTGGGAGTGGAATCGCCATACGGACGATTGCAGGCAGAAACATCATCTTCCTTGCCTGGACATCCTGAAGTTTGGAAAGGTTTGCCGGTGGCAATCAGCGCTTCCAACTCGGCCTGCGGCATGCCAAAGTCGATCACCTGGCCTTCAGCATTGAATTTCATATTGTCGACGTGTCCGCCGGCATAATCGATCAGATAGCGGCCCAGCTGCACACGACGCCACTGATCACGCGACACCGCAGCCCAGTCTTCCATCATCGAACCACGCTCGGGGAAGAACGCAAACATGTGATTGTGACCACCCATATCGCGGATTTTCTGACAAACCTGCAGCATTTCCTGTTCAGTCTCGCCCATGCCACAAATCAGATGCGCACCAAATTTTTCCGGGCCAAAAATTTCTGCCGCCCACTCAATCGCCTGCCAATACTTTTCCCAGGTATGCGGACTGTCAACGGTCTTGCCTCGGGTACGTTCAAAAATGTTCGGCGTCACCGCATCCAGCGCTACGGTAAAAATATCAGCGCCAGCATCACGCAGCGCGACCAGATCGTCGTAGCTCATGGTGGTCGGATTGGAAAGAATGGACACAGGTACGTGTGGCACTTCCTTCACCCATTTTTTCAACAACACCATGGTGTCATCATCAGAGTTCGGATGGGTGATCATGGAAATACACATGCGCTCGAAGGCCGCTTTATCCTTGCCGGCCTTGACCTTTTCAATCACGTCATCGTAACGCGCGGTCGGCCAGTCAACACGAATGAAATTGCGATCGGCGTAATCGCGCGACTCTTCGCGGTGGCGCGCCAGGCCGCAATAACTGCAGTTGGCGCGACAACCTTCGGGATAAGTCACCAACAAATTCAAACAGTGAGTACACGAAGTGCGATGCATCGCACCTTCCACCAGTCCCAGCGTAATGGCTGCGGCAGTCGACATCTGCACATAGTCGGGCGAGCGCATTTTCGGGGTTTTGACATAGTAATCCGGTTTGTAAAAATTCAACGGCACTGTCATCGCTTCTTTGGTGACGCTCATCTTCCGCTTCCTCTGTTAAACGGCCACAGCCTGCTGCTGCGGCTCGAAAAAATATTCATCAAATGCAATCCAGCCACGACGCATGACATCATCACGCTGCGCCGCCGGCGTATGCCACACTGTCAGCAATTCCTTGCGACGGTTCACCGCACGCTGCAGTGTGTCCTGATACTGGTCGCGCATTTCGTCCTGATAATCCTGCAGGGCATCGCGATCGCCCTGCAAATAATCCACGGCGGCCTGCCCCGCTGCCTCGCCACTGAGCACGGCCGCAGAAATTCCTGCACCGGTAATGGGATGGGTAAAGCCACCGGCATCACCGACAAACATCACATCCCCAACCACCAGTGATTGACGTAACCCGCCTACCGGAATCGATCCGCCAGTGCGTCCATGAATAGTGGCGCCAACCCGACCACTTTCGATCAACACACGATGCAGTCGATCCAGCGGCGTTTTCAAATCCTCGCCGAAACGTTTGTCCGACCCCATGCCCAGGTTGGCTTTATTTCCCTTGGGAAACAACCAGCCATAGCCACCGGGAAAATCATCACTCAACCAGATATCGGTATCCGTAAATGGTTGCAGCAAATCAACGCTGTACTGTCGCGTGTTTACCGTCTGCAATTCTGCCAAGCCCAACTGCCTGGCAACCGCAGAATGAGGACCATCCGCAGCCACCAGCAATTTGTAGTGAACCTGCTGCTCGCCCTCAGGGGTGACAATCGTTGCAACGCGACGCGCAGCATCCAGCGTCTGCAAACGCGACTGCAACCAGATCTGCGCGCCAACCGCTTGGGCATCACGCGCAATGGCGGCATCAAATTCGTCGCGGTTAATCATCAAGCCAGGAAAAGCAGTTTGATCAACCTCGCCGGAGGGTAAAAAACTTTTCATTCCGCTGATGGTTTGCACCCGCACCGGTTCACTGCTGGCCAAACGACTCATGGGCAGCGGCACAAATTCAGCGCACTGCACCGGCACGCCGAGCTGGCGTTTTTTCTCCACCGCCAACACGCTCAAGCCGGCACGAGCAGCCACCGCCGCAGCGCGTCCGCCTGCCGGCCCCAAGCCGATGACCAGTACATCGACGTTCACTAGACTGATTCCGCCTGATTCACTGTATCCAACGCAGCCTGGATCGCAGTTACAAAATTTTCCGGTTTGAGCAGCAACATTTCTGCGCCGTAGCTTGCAAAAAATGTCTCAACATTGCGCTGCAAATCCACTACCGCCGAGTCACGCAGCGCCGCTTCAAGATCCGCGACCAATCGACGCGGTTTGACAAAAAAGTCGCCGGTCAGCCAGACCTGTTTGATGCGGTTTTTACTGGCATCCAACAGCACATTGGTGCGTACCAGGCCTCCATCAAATTTGATAATACTGCTCAGAGTCGGCGCTTCGGCAGCAGGACGATTGTGTTGATAGACCCAATCCGCCGTATCCATTTCCGCCAGCGCCTGATTGTAGAGCTTCACCTCGTCGGCATTCAGCTCGCTGCTGGGTTCAAATTCAATACCAAACTCTGCCGCAAATTCTGCGGCGATGGTTTGCTTGACGCTCGCCATGTCAGGCAGTTTGCCAAGCAGGTCTTTCAGGTTGGCAACACGCTCTTGTGCCGAAGCGATAGCTTTGTCGGAAAGTTTTTCTGCAGGAATATTGAGCACGCGCATCATGCGGCCCACATCAAAATCGAGCAACAAGGTGCCCTGATACAAAATCGAATCACCGTCAAACGCGCCGCCAGTGCCCGAAATTTTCTTGCCATCCACTTCGATGTCATTGCGCGGACGGAATTTAGCATCAACGCCCAGCTTGCTGATCGCACGTGCAGCAGCCTCACAAATACGCTTGGCAATCGCGCCCATATCCGCCGTGCCCAGCACTTTCTTGTCGAGATACAGCTCCCAGCCGATTTGGGTTTGATCAAAATAAATTGCGCCACCACCGGTCATGCGTCGTTGAATGTCAATGCCATTGGCCTGGCAATAATCTGTTTTCAATTCCTGTTCAGCACTCTGATGAAATCCCAGCAGCGCACAAGGCGTAAATTGCAGAAAGCGCAGCGTATGCGGCGTCACTCCCTGTTGATGCCCCTCCAGCAGGGCACGATTCATCGCCATGTTTTCTGCAGCACGACGAAGACCGGTATCCAGCAGGCGCCATTTATTCTCACTACGACTCATGTTCAGTTTTCTCCTTGGTTATGCGCCAACGACCTTAATGCCAGCGAATGCCGCACTGGGGGTAAAAACGGGACGTCGATTACGACGTTCATGTTCGATGATTTCCTGCAGATCCAGTTCCAAGCTTTCGTCGTTGTCCTGCATTGCCATGACTTCATCACCGACCGCAATTGAACAGCATGCCGGAGTGATTTTGACTTTTCGCTCCAGACGCGCAGCCAGTTCGACCACACCATCCGCCGGATGAGCAACGCCGCTAACACCCGCCATCACTGCGTAGGCATCAATTTGTACTTTGGCAATTCCCGACGGACGCGCGCAACCCAGCAGCAGCGGCGTTTGCGGCAATGCCTCGCGTGCATCCATGAAAAAACGTCCTACTTCATGCGGATTGGGTGTGGCAAACGGCTTTTTCGCCGGCGCGTATTGCGGCATGACCACCACCAACACCACCGCATCAGGTACATGGCGCTGCAACATTCTCAGCGCATTCCATTCACCCAGCAGTTTGCCATAATGCAAGCCAACAACGATGTGCGGCACCACTTTCATTTTGCTATTGACCAAACATTCAAGCGTGCGTTCAAAATCATCCACGCTGCGCTTCAAATGATAAACCTGGGTAATGGTTTCCTGCGCGCCAATCACATCCATCATCGCGGCATCAATGCCGGACTGCTCCATTTTCAGCGCGATATCTTCGTCCACCAGCGCGGTATGCAGCGCGATTTTGAATTGAGGAAACTCGTCTTTAATGCGGCGAATGGTGGAATAGTAAGGGTCGTATTCGACAATATTTTGATGATTTGAGCCACCGGTCAACAACATCCCACCGGCCCCCATCTCAATCTGCTGATTGACCACGCGCCATAAATCTTCCGGCGTGCGCGCAGGGATCATTGGCTCAAGAATTTTTGCCTTGCAGTGATCACACTGCAATTTGCAATCACTGCCGGTAATCGAAACTGCTGGCCAGCTACTGCTGCCACAACTGCTGATTTCGTTGCTGGCGTAATTTTTAAAATTGGGGGTATAGAAATTTACCCGCGCCTGACCATGATTTTGCAATCCGGCCCAGGTGTCTTGCATGTGCTGAATGAGGTTCCGATCGAACTCAATATCTTCCAGCGCTTCGACGCGCTCTATGGCACCAGACCAGTCCAGCATAAATCACCCTGATGTCGTACCGCCAAGGTGCCGAGGCACACAACGAACACCTTCGCAGATTTGATTGAACGGATACACGAGGGCGGCAGCGCTAGGCCAGCCGCCCCGCAGAGCTGATCAGTTGCAGCCTGCGAAACCGTCGGCGTTCATTTTCGCTTCAAAAGCAGCCAATGCCGCAGCACCGGTTACCAGATCAGCGGAGTCACCATCCCAGTTTTCAGGCTTGATTTTCACCAACCAGCCAGCTCCGTATGGATCAGCATTGATGGTGCCTGGACTGGCAGATACCGCATCATTGACCGCAGTTACTTCGCCAGACACCGGAGACTTGGCGGGACCAACCCACTTGCCAGATTCCACCGTGGCGCAGGATTTGTCTTTTTTGACATCCTTGCCCACTTTTTTAGGCGTGTAAGAGACGATTTGTCCTGCCAGCGATGCCGCATACGAGGTCATACCAACAGTGACGTTGCCGTCTGCCTCTTTGCGCACCCACACGTTGTTATCAACGCTGTAGCTCAGATCGTCTGGAATTTTACAGCCGCGCACATCACCCATGGATTGCCTCCCAATTTGCTTTTTATAAAAACTGGACCGGACAAATTCGCCAGGTCCGCTACTCGAATTCCTAAAACGATATTACCTTATCCGAACTCAGGATCAAATCAGCCAGTGCGCCGCCGCCAACCACGTCATCCACTTCGTCAATCAGATCTTTTTCCGGATCGATTTCATAACCTGGCAACGCTGGCAAACAACAGACCAGTTTAACGCCTGCCTGCTTGGATTCCCGAATGAAATCGATAATCACCTTGCCGCCTTCCATCGCCACCAGGTTCTCGGCCACACCCTTTTTCAGCAAATTCACCGCTTCCATAGTGAAAAAAATCTTCACATCAGCATCCATTGCCGCCAGGATAGAACCCAGAAAGAAGGGCGTCGCGCAACGCTTCGGTGTGCTGGGGCCGCTAGTCATGATGATCAGAACAGTTTGCTCGTCATTGTCCAAATAGTGATCAGGATTCACTCTTTATTTCCGCTCACAATGAATATTTTCGCGCTGCGCTCGCAGGCAATAGCCGCGCTGCGCTTCCTCGCCCGTCACAAACAGCGCAAAGACATCGGCAGAGGGATCGGCTGGTCGAACCCTCGCAATCCAGGCACCAAAGGGATCCTGATTCAGAAGCGCAGGTTTTTGCAAAACCGCCAGATTTCCCTCTTCGATAACACAGTCAATCAGATTGGGGACAGGACCCGCCCACTTTCCACTCTCTAGCGTCGCAATGGGCTTGCCCGCAGTGCGCTGCGTGCCGGGTTTGCGTACCCGCACATGCAAAATTCGACCTGCGATGGTTTGGGAGATATCGGTCATTCCCACCCTCAGGCAACCGTCAGCATCCTGCGCCATCCAAATCTGAAAATCTTTATCGTAATACAGCTCTGGATGAAACTCGCAGCCGTTACAGGTCATGCCCCTTCCCTCAAATACCCCGGCGACATGGCACCGGGGCTATTTTTTTAAATCACGCCTTTTTGTTTTAGAAAATCGATCGAGTCGCTGATGTTCTCATGTATACCGAGCTTACGGGGAGATAAGCCCAAAGCCAAGCCCAACAGCTGGGTGAAATAGATGATTTTTACATTTGTCTTGATACCGAATACTTTTTCAGCACGCACCTGGTGCATTTCCAGACCAGAATGGCAGGTCGGGCACTCGGTCGCAATCACCTCGGCACCACAGTCTTCCGCCGCCTGCAGCAGATTAAGCACCAGCTGCGTAGAGGTATCCGCGTCGGACAAGGTGTGCGCGCCACCACAGCAGGCCGTTTTCAGCGGGAAATCGACATTTTGCGCACCCGCCGCACCCAGCAAATCGTCCATAAAGTGCGGCTTGTAGGTGGACTCGGAACCAGGGCCTTTATCTTTTTCTGGATAAATCTGACGCGGACGTGTGTACATGCACCCATAGTAGTTCGCAATCTTGATGCCTTGCAGATTTTTGCTAATGCGCTCCTTGATGCCGTCCACGCCCACTTCTTCCATCAACCACTCCAACAGGTGCACGGTGCGCACATTGCCGTTGTAGACAGGATCATCTGCCTTCTTCGCCAAATCCTGCACCGTTGCCAAGGAATCGCTGGAGGTTGCCAACTCGTATTCCGCTTTTTTCAAATTGTGATAACAGCCGTTGCACGGCGCCATCACCGTATCCAACCCCATTTGCTCGGCGGCAATCGCCAAGTTGCGCGCAGACAAATACGTCTGCAGCATCGGGTGAACGTTTTTAACTTCCATCGCGCCACAGCAATTGTAGTCGCGCAAATTTTCCATCTGCAGATTCAGTGCGCCCACAATGGCTCGTGTCGAGCGATCATACGGACCACCACTGCCTTCCAGCGCACAACCAGGATAATACGCCACCTTAGCCATGAGCTGCCTCCTTCTGCTGCTTCACATATTCTTTTAGCACATCACCCGTTTTACCCCAGGACTTGGTTTTCGGATGAAACACTGTATTCATGCCGGAACGAATCAAGTGTTTCAGTGGCAGATGCTTAATCATGCGTTTGATCATTTCCACCAGCCAGTCCTGCGTCAAACTTTGCCCGGTTTTCTTGAAGAAATTTTGTAGTACCGCGCTATCCTCTATCCGACCACGTGCCGAAATCTGATCCCAAAATTCTTCATCAAATTTGGTGGACGGCGTTTTTTCAGTAATGCCTTCCTCTTCCATCCAGTGCGCCAGCGCCTTCATCACACCCTCTGGCTTAACATCCTTGGGACAAATATTGGTGCATTTGTTACAGGATACGCATTGCCAAATAATGTCTTTGTCCTTGATCAACTCATCCTTTAAACCAAGGCGAGTGAGGTAAATCCAGTAGCGAGGATTAAAGTTAACGTTCTGCGCATACATCGTACAAGAGTTGGTACAGGAACCACACTGCCAGCAGCGGTAGACGTAATCACCACCGCCGTACTTCATGATCGTTTTTTCAAAATGCTCATCGTAATCGCGGAGGGTGCGCGGCGTAATCATTGTATTCCAGTGACCAGACACGTCCACGCCATCTATCACCAGTGATTCGGCAGTCTTTAATCGGTCAGCATCAATCAGCGATTTTTCATGGATAGCCATGGTTCTCTCCGTCTTTCCTCAAACGTGTTAATGGACAGTAGCCGCCTTTAGACGCGACCGACCGCCGTTCCTCGCCGGTTCTATACCTAACAGTTTCACCACAAAATCCAGCGGCTCCATTCGCCCGCCAAACTCCGAGCCCATCATGCCCATGCCACTGGACATGGCCAGCACGTAATCCGCATAAGCCTGGGCCTTCACCAGATCCACCAGCAATGGCAAATCACGGTAGAAACCCTTTTCACTCAGTTGCCCAATTATCCAGAGCCTGGCTGCCTCAAAATCTTCAGGAGCAACACCCATGTCCACCGTTTGCATCGTGTCATTGGCGCGAATAAACTCGCGCAATGAACCGCTCTGGGTCTTTGCATCCCAAATCCAGCGAGTCATCAGCGGGTAGTGCTCAGGATCATTAAAATGAACTAGTTCCACCGCAAAATCCCACAGTGCTCGCTGCTGTTTTTTATTGCTGGCCGCCGCCACGGAAACAAAGTTATCCAATCGTTCGCTTAACGACTGCTTGCCGCGAAGCAGCAACTCGGTTCGCTGACGCCAGTCATCCATCGACAACGAAGAAACGACATCACCCAATCGGCGACGTGCGGGAAACACCGTATCCAGCACCGCCTGAAAAGACTGGGCATCCATCTGCAACAAGACATCGGTTCGCAATGCTTCGGTAAAAAGCGTTTGCTTGCCGCGCAACGCATCAAGAAAAACATCGATGCCGCCACGCTCCGCCGTTGCATCCAACAGTCGCTCCAGTTTGGATTCGAGAATTCCCGCATCAAATGACACCCTGAGCTCAGCGGGCTCAAGGTGATCAACTCGCTGCAAAGGTTCGCGTTTAAACCAGAGCATATCGCCTCGTTATTTTAGGTGCGAAATAGCACGCAAAGCCGCAGCCTTGCCCTGCGAAATGGAATCATCGATAGTCTCTGGACCATACGCTGAGCCACAAGAATAAACACCTTTGCGCGATGTCCCGCACGTATTGGTGTAGTGCTCAGAGCGCTCGATGTAACCATGTTTTTCCAAATTAACGCCAAACGCCCGAGAAATTTCCGGATTGTCTTCGTTGGGGTCCATGCCCACCGCATGCACCACCAGATCAAATGGAATCACGATAGGGCGTTTCACCAGCGTGTCCTCGCCTTTCACCAGCAAGCGACCATCGGGCGACTTGGTGACTTCAGCGATACGCGCCTTGACGTATTTGACTTTGAATTCTTCCTGCGACTGCCAGTAAAACTTGTCTTCGTACAAACCGAAGGTGCGAATATCCATGTAGTAGATGAACACTTCGGTCTGCGGTGACATCTCGCGAATTTCCATCGCCAGGTTAGCGGACACCGTACAACAAATTTTCGAACACCACTCGCGCCCAATCTGGCGGTCACGTGAACCCACACAAAGCAAAATCGCCACGCGCTGCGGCACGCGCCCATCGGACGGACAGACGACCTTGCCAGCACCCACCATTTGCTCCACCTGGGTGGTCGTTACCACATCAGGGAAAGTGCCAAAACCCCATTCGGGTTTGTTGATGGAATCAAAATGAGTGAATCCCGTTGCCAGCACCACTGACGCGGCTTTCACCGTTGAGCCATTGGACAGCGTGGCACTAAAATTCCCCACGTCTCCGTCCAGCTTGGTGATTTTGACACCTTTGTTTACCGTAATATTTTTGTCGCCTTCAACGGCGCTGACCATGCGACCAATAGCATCCTTGGCCCATTCGCCAGAAGGCACCAGCTTGGCGTACCCCGACAAAATCGGCGCACCGCCCAAGCGATCTTCCTTTTCCACCAGTATCGCTTTTTTACCTGCGGCAGAAACCCCAGCTGCAGCGGAAAGACCAGCGGGTCCGCCGCCAACGATTAGTACTGTGTCCGTCATGTTCGTTTAACCCCCCACTGCCAGTTTTGGATCGTATAAATACTCAATTTTTCCTGCCTCAACCTCTTTGAGGTAAGCCTGGAAGCTCTTCTTCGCGTCAGCCCAACTGATGCCCATTTTTTCAACAACTTCTTCACAGGGAGAAGCGTGCCATTGCAACTGGACAATCTTGAAGGGGTCAGCGCCACAAGCCAGCGCCGCCAACTGTACATCCGCCATGATAGGCATACTGAAGTTTTGACCGTGAGCCTGACCGATCCACTGATTTTTATCCATGGTGGTAATACAGCCGGTGTCGATACCCAGCATCACGTCGGCATTGGCCTCTTCACGCGCCACGCGGATTTTGCGATCCATCGTGAATGAACGAGTGAACTCGCGCTCGGAAATAATGTGGCGGAAACCAAAACCGCAGCAGTCATACCAGGTGGAATAATCGATCACTTGCGCACCTAGGGCTTGCGCTACCGAGGTTCCTGGCGCAGCACGATTACCGCCCAGAACAGTCGGATCATAAATCGCGTCTTCGTGAACCATTTTGTAATAGTGACATGCCGCATGTACTGTCACGCGCAAGTTTGAAATATCGATGGTCTGTAGCTCGTTGGCCATGCGATTGCGCATCACATGCACCCATTCAGAGTAGTGAATGATTTCCTCGGGAATAACCAGTTTTCCATCCACCAAGCGTCCAAGCTTGCCGAGAATTTTTTTCACTTTCTCGCGCAACTGTGGCGATTCGATCAGATATTTGCGAATTTCTTTGTAGTTACCAAACGATGTTCCGCAATGCACCAAGGGATAAAAGTGCCCAGCACCGTGGCCATGCTGTTTGCCCGAAACATAGGCTTGATGGAAGTTGCGAAGGAATACCGCCGCCAACGATTCCACATTACCAATGCCCGAACCGTGATAATTCCAGGCCGTGCATGAGGTCTGATCGGTTTCGTCCAGGTAATCCTTGCCCGGCACATAGCCAAACTTATTCATGAACCACATCAGCGACGTGGGATAGCCAGGAATGTTGCCGCACTGACCACAGGATTTGTGATGCCATAACTGGGTGGTGGGAATTTTCTTGTCCCAACCAAACAGCGTTTTGGTCATGATCGGTTTATGATCATCGGTGATGCGATGAACAATAATCTCGCCTTCTTTTTCCAGGTGCCACATGTGCTCGCGCACATCATCCATGCGTTCGCCCAGATCAATGCTGCGCTTGTCCACATGCTTGCGAACCCAATCAGTGGCGGCGATAGCATCCGCTTCCGACAGATTGGTCTGCTGGAAAAACGAACCATGTCCCGCAACCCCTTGACCATCGGTGTTGTGAAAACCAGGCTTCATGGTGCCGGGACCTGCCCCCTGGGAGGACGTGTTGTGATGTCCGGGTTTGTGATCATTACTCATAAGTCGCGACCTCCAACTGGAGTTAAAATTGCCGATGATCAATCATCGTCGTCTTTGTCTTCCTGTTCTTCCAACCAGTCATCGTATTCCTCTTTTTTCTCATCGATGAAATCTTCGATAACGTCAAAGAGGTTCTCGTCCATGGTTTCCAGTTGAGTCAAAACGCCTGTCATTTCCCAAATGGTGTACATTTCAACCGAGGTTTTTAAACTCACTTCCCAGGCGGTATCTGTTGTCTGCAACGTTTTGACCGGAATAGCCTTGCGCAAGGTTTTCAGATTACCTTCGACTTTTTGAATATTGGGGCCCCAATCGGGAAAATGATCAGGCTGTATCATGTCGGGTGACAATTGATTACCCGTAGTAATCAGCTTAAGCATGACACGACCAAAAGGACGCAACACTTCTTTGGCAGAGTCCATGCCGTGTTTGATTGCCACTTCGCGCATGATGGCCACCAGACCACCAGGGGAGTTTTTAAACGGACAACGCGCCGCACAAGTCATGCATTGAGCACAGGCCCAAATTTTCTCCTGCATGGCGTCGTAAATCTGATCCACGTTTTCGGTCCAGAGCAACTGGACGATTTCGCGGGGGGAGTAATCGTAGAACTGCGCCGAAGGACAAGTGGCAGTACAAATCCCACAATTTAAACAGCCGTTTAGCTCGTGCTCGTAACGAAAATCACTGCGAATATCTTCGAAGATTTCCTGCATTTCTGCATAAGTCGCCATGTCCAGCACCCTCTTCGTTTAAGCTCACCCTCGTAAGCTTAGCTCACATAACATCCACAATCATATTGTTATATTTTAATATAGGTGGCAAAGAAAAAGGGCGCAATGCACCCTTTCTCTTAATCACATATACAAACTGACGTCAGATTCGCCAGCGAACTCAAAGAACGTGGCCGCACCGCCGTACTCAACACCATCCAGCAGTTCGCTGTGGCTGAACTCGAACAGATCAACCGTCATCTGGCAGGCGATGAATTTTACTTCCGCCTCTAGACACAACTCGCGCAATTCGGCCAGATCGGCTACGCCCTTTTTCTTCATTTTTGCCTTCATCATGGAGGTCATCATCGCCTCCATACCCGGCATTGCCTGCATCAGAACTGGCACAGGCATGGGCATGGGCATCGCGGGATTACCCAGCGAGCTCATTTTCAGATCCAAGTCTTTCTTCAGCAGCTGCAAGCCGTAAAACGTGAAGAAAATCTGTACCTGATAACCTAACGCTGCCGCAGTCGACGCCAGAATGAAGGGCGGATACCCCCAGTCCAACGTGCCCTTGGTAGCGATAATGGCTAATTTTTTCTCTGACATAAACTCACCCTTTACTTCAAACCAGCCAAGTCGACCACTGCCAGTTTTAATTTCTCACTGCGATTACGACTTTTTGATGAGAAAGTAAAACTTGCCGCCATTCTCCTTAGCCTCAATCAGCTGATTGCCAGTCTGCTTGGCAAACGCTTCGAAATCCTTCAATGCACCAGGATCGGTAGCAATCACATGCAAAACCTGTCCCGAAGACAGCGCTGACAGTGCTTTTTTTGCACGCAAAATTGGCAGCGGACAATTCAAACCCGATGCGTCCAATTCTTGATCAAAGTTAGCCATGGTTCCATTCCTCGAAAATTTTATATCGTCGCCAATCTCTAAAAACCTAGTCGACAAAACACACTTTGTCTGCAACCAAATTTATTTGCGAGATGCTACCGGTTGCTATCTATAGCGGCAACCCCGCTAGCGGCCACGAATAGAAAGTATTAATACCTAGTTAAAAACTATATTAATATCATCTAATATAAAACAGTTCAAACAGCTTATCGTCTATTAGCTGCAGAAACTTTCCACACAGACCGATGTATATTTGATGGAAATACTATGTTCTTTTTCGCCACTCCATATGAGGGAATGATCATGGATAAATCTAACTTTCAACAAGATACCCGATATTCCGCCACATTGCGCGATAGTGAGGGCAAACTGAGACCTTCGAATTTTTATGTGCTGGCCCTGCATGACGATGGCATGGTCGTGCGCTTAACTGAGCGCGAAGGCATTCTGCGTAAAATTACTTACAGCGACGTCATCAAAATCGTCAGCCAGCAAAGTGTATCTGCACAGAACCGTTATTGCGTTCCTGGCGCACTGCTGACCGCCAAACATTGGACAAATCGCAAGGAAATCCAGCATTATTCCAGTTCTCCGCACATGGGAAAATAAATGACAACTGTCGCGACCGGCGTATACCCCATAAAATTACTGACCCACACACTCCCCATTACTTAAATGGATTTTGCCTTGCGTCGTATCGCCCAAGCCTGCCTACTTGCCATCTCGGTGTCACTGACTCCCGCCATGGGCAGCACGACTGACATCAGCCTGCCGGATATCGGGCCGAACGCTCGCACCCCGGATGAGGAACGACGCCTGGGCGAAGCCTTCATGCGCATCGTTCGTCAGGAAGTCGCTGTCATCAATGACCCTGAGCTTAGCGAATACATCTGGAACCTGGGCTACAAACTGGTAGCCAACAGTGATTTTCGCGGCACCAATTTTTCTTTCTTCATGGTTCAGGACAACAGCATTAACGCCTTTGCCGGCCCTGGCGGCTACATTGGCGTGCATTCCGGCCTGATTTTAACGGCTGAAAACGAGGGTGAGCTCGCTGCGGTTCTCGCTCACGAAATTGCTCACGTGACCCAGCACCATCTGGATCGTGCCATGGAGGCCGAAGGCAAGATGGATCTGCCGCTGGCCGCCGCTATCGCTGCTGCCATCATTTTGGGCAGCCAAAATAGCAACATTGCCGAAGCCGCGATTGTGACCGGCATTGCTGCCAACGTTCAAAGCAGGCTTAATTTTTCTCGCAGCCACGAACGCGAGGCCGACCAAATCGGCATGCGCATTTTGGTGCAATCCAGCTATGACCCACAAAGCATGCCTGCTTTCTTTGAACGCATGCAGCAGGGTGAAAGCCTGAGCGACTCCGCGCCCGAGTTTTTGCGAACGCACCCGGTCACCATCAACCGGATTGCCGAGTCAAAAAACCGCGCCAACCAGTACCAAATCAAAACAGACAATGACAGCCAAATGTTCCACCTGATGCGCGCCAAACTGCAAGTCATGGCCTCGCAGAATTTGCCGCAACTGATTCGCGCCTATGAACAAGAGCTCAAAGCCGGGACCTTCCGCAACGAAATCGCGCATCGTTACGGCTATGCACAGGCATTACTGGCCAATAATGATTTTGATCGCGCTCGCGAACAAGCCTCATTACTGATCAAAAAAGACGGCGAAAAAATCACTTACGATATTCTGTTCGCCCAGATTGAATTGGCATCAGGGCGGGTTGCCCAGGGCTTGCGCAAGCTCGACGATGCGCTCGTCCTCAGCCCAAGCAATCCGGTGCTGGCGCAATTGTACGCCACTGCCTTGTTGCGCAATGAACAGCCACACAAAGCCAAACAAATCCTGCTCACCGTCCCCCCTGAGCGCCGCACCGCCAATTTTTTGAAGCTGCATGCCCAGGCCGAGCGTGACTCAGGCTTTCCTGGCCGGTCTCACCAATTGCTCGCGGAATATTATTACCAGATGGGCTATACCCGCACCGCCATTGACCAGCTCAATCTGGCCTTGCGGGAAAAAGACATTGAAACTGCCGAGGCCGGCACCATCCGTGCACGTATCGATGAACTTAAAGATCTGGTTCGTCAGGAACGCCAGCAAGCCAATCAATAATTTCAAATTCAGGCATCGCTTGCGCAATTGACACTGCCGGATCAAATACGTAAAAAGTTAGATGCTGCCTCGATTTCATCGTGGCCATCACCGTTTTCTAGGAATAACCATGATCCGGTTTAGCCCATATCTGTTCGGTTTTGCTTTACTGCTTCCTGCTGCGGCAAGCCTTGCCAACAACGGTTCCGAGCCTGGTGCCGCCGATGTTCTCAGCGAAGGAAAGTCCATTTCATTTGATCCGCAACGCGGCAATTGTCTGGCTTGTCACGCCATTGAGAGCGGTGAGCACCCCGGCAACATTGGCCCGCCGCTGGTCAACATGAAGGAACGCTATCCCAACAAACAACGCCTGCGCGCGCAAATCTGGGATGCCACTCTGAAAAACCCCAACACCATCATGCCCCCCTATGGCCGGCACCTCATTCTGACTGAGGACGAACTGAACAAAGTCGTGGATTTTATCCATACCCTGTAGAGCCGTTGCGCTGAGGTTAATTTCATGAGCATCAAACGTCGAACATTCATCAAGGGCAGCGCCGCCAGCGGTGCATTGCTCGTGGCAACCAGCATTGGGCTGCTAACGCCCGCCCAGGTTTTGGCCGCGTGGCCACAAAAAGCATTCACCGCCACCAACATGCAGGACGCGCTAAAGGCACTACTGGATGACACGCGCATGGAGGTCGGCAACATCACCGTCAAACTTCCTGAAACTGCCGAGATGGGCGCACTGGTTCCCATCACCGTCACCAGCACGTTGGAAGACATTGAAAGCATCAGCATTTTTGTCGCGAAAAATGCGCAGCCACTGGCATGCAGTTTTGACTTTAAAGGCGATCTGCAAAATTACATTTCCACCCGGATTAAAATGGCACAGACCTCCGAAGTTATCGTGGTTGTTCGTGCCGACGGTGATTTGTACAGTGCCACCCAAACGGTCAATGTCATCAACGGCGGTTGCGGCGGCTAACCGCCGTCATCCACACAGGACAAGCATATGGCTCAAAACACCATCAAGATCAAAGCGGAAAAAAAAGAAGACTTCGTCGAAGTCAGAACCATGATTCAGCACCCGATGGAAACCGGGTTGAGCATTGATCCGGAAACCAAAACAAAAATTCCTGCGCACTTCATCCAGGAAGTAAAATGCGAACTCAATGGCAAGGTCGTACTCGTTGCCAACATGAACATGACCGTGTCAAAAAATCCGTATCTTTCGTTTCGCCTCAACAAGGGCGACAAGGGCGACACACTCAAAATCAGCTGGGTCGACAATTTGGGTGAACGTGACTCAGCGGCGATAAAAATTAAATAATCCGCAAACTCGGCACGGGAGGAGCCAACGTAATGCACAAATTGTTCGCCTTTATGCTCAGCATCAGCTTGGCCGGCGCAGCAGTCGCCGACCCGGAAGCCGACAAAAAGGCGTTCCAAAGTTATTACAAAACCATGTTCCCTCGGGTGGCTCTGCAGGATTTCGCCAATGGCGTTTACGGAATTGATCCTCCCTCCCGTGACCAATGGGAGTCACTGGAAGAATTTCCGCCTTACGAAACCGATGTGGATGCCGGCAAAGCCATCTATCAGGGCAGCGCGACCTTGCAAAAGTGTTTTCCTGATGCGGAAAAAGGCATTACGCAAAACTATCCCTACTTTGACACCGCCGCTCAGCAGGTCATCACCCTGCCTCTGGCCGTCAACAAATGCCTCTCCGCCGCCGGCGAGCAGCCATTCAGTTACAAGCGTGGCAAAATAGCTCAACTCACGGCCTACTTCGCCTTCCGCTCACGCGGCAAAGTCATCAATGTGAAAGTGCCCAATGCAGCGGCGTTGCAAGCCTACCAAGAAGGCAAACATCTTTTCTATGCCCGTCGCGGCCAGCTCAACCTGTCCTGCGCCCACTGCCATGTCGACAACGCCGGCAAGCGGGTACGCTCGGACATCATCAGCCCCGCGCTGGGTCATGTCTCGCACTTCCCGGTATATCGTGAAAAGTGGAATGGCCTGGGAACACTGCACCGCCGCTTTGCGGTGTGCAACGAGCAGACTCGCTCCACGCCGTTTGAGGCGCAAAGCCGCGAATACCGCAATCTGGAATATTTTCTCAGCTACATGAACAACGGCATCCAGCTCAACGGGCCTGCCGTGCGCAAATAGATCAAGCCGCCCCGACAGGGGCGGACCTTTTGAAGTCAGTTAAGCCTGAACACCGTATTGACGACGGTACGCCGCCACCGCATCAGCATGTACCGCCAACTCGGGATGGTCTTTGATGTAACTGAATAGATCGTCCAGATTCACGATGCTCGCCACCGGCATGGCGTAGTCGCGTTCCACTTCCTGAATGGCTGACAACTCACCCTTGCCGCGTTCCTGACGATTAAGCGCAATCAGCACGCCAGTTGGTGTGGCTCCCGCCGCACGAATCATGTCCACCGATTCACGCACCGAAGTGCCGGCAGAAATCACGTCGTCCACAATCAGCACCCGCCCGGCCAGCGCAGAGCCCACAATGGTGCCACCCTCGCCGTGATCCTTGGCTTCTTTACGGTTAAATGCATACGGCACATCCATGTCGTAGTGATCCGCCAGGGCTACGCCTATGGTCGATACCAGCGGAATTCCCTTGTAGGCGGGACCGAACAGCAAGTCGTATTCTATGCCAGAGTTTTGCAGCGCAGCCGCATAAAACCGCCCCAACCGCGCCAGCGATCGACCGGTATTAAACAAGCCGCTGTTGAAAAAGTAAGGACTGATGCGCCCCGATTTGAGCGTGAACTGGCCAAAGCGCAGTACGCCGGTTTGAATGGCAAAATCCAAAAACTCTCGTTGATAGTCACGCATGGGGCCGCCTCGAAAAAAGAGGCTATTCTAGCGACTTGCTTGCTAGGGTGAAACAGTCAACGGCATCGCGCTCAGCGCCAGTTCACAAGATTGATCGCGATATTCGGCCAATTCCTTGATCTGTGCACCGCTCAGCTCAAAAACCAGCCAGCACATTCCCGACTCATGCGGCGGGGCAAAAAATACCTCGTGCCGATGATCATCCCGATACACATCCACCCGCGCGCCCACCTGTGAATGCGCCGCCGGTGCCCCTGCTGAACAGTAAAATCACCCACTGCAAAATAATAACTGCCGGTAGTTTGTCCGTACAATTGGGCCGTTTCCACCGTTGTCTGTTGCAAATCCAGCTGGGCTTGTGGGCTATTGTATTGGCTGTAAAAAATCATAAATCGCTGATTTTTTTCGGCCACCGGACCACTCACATAAGCATCCAAATCACGCGTAGCCGTCTCCCAGCTCAACACAATCCGCGCCTGCCCCGTAGATAAATCTTCCGGCGACAACCATAGCTCACCATCCCGATCCAAGCCACCGCTTACTGCCACCAATGAATAAAACGCAGGCGCAAAGCCCAAACCCTGCAGCTCCAGGGTATAACTGCCATTGGGCAGATTATCGAAATAATAATTGCCATCGCTGTCCGTCGCCGCGGTGACCAATGGCTCATCCTGAGTGTTATTCATCCCGGGTCGCAACGACACTGCCACATCGGGCAAGGCCTGCGCCCCGCCGCTGGCCGCCCTGACACTGCCCTGCAAAATCGCGGCATTACCTTCGCCACGATTGGGCACCATCACCACGGGCTGCAATGCCTGTAATTCGTCCGTTTTGACGTTGATTTCTTTGTAGCTGACGCCAAGGAAATAAGGCGTTTCAAACCGCAGGGCATAGTCAACACCAGATTCAAGCAGGAATTGATACAAACCCCGCTCATCGGTATAACCGGACACCAGATTTTTACCATCACGCGACAAGGTCACCTTGACGCCGGCCAACGGCAAACCACTGGTCACGTGACGCACTACCCCAATAGCGCTACCGGTAGGTGTGCCGTCAGGCAGTTGATGAACGTACTCACCAGTACCGCACGCAGCCAGGGACACCAACCCCAACCACAGTACGCCCCTCACAATACGCCCCAACGGACTATTTACCACACATCCCCCTTGCGCCAACTCACTGAAAAACCGCCCGTAATCCGGTATAGTGACCGGTTCCAGCTAATCCCCAATATTATCCGTTTTATCGTCCTAGCGAGAAATTAGATGAGAGTGACCAGCGCCAACCTCAATGGTATTCGTTCTGCCAGCAAAAAAGGCTTTATTGACTGGATGTTACAGCTAGATGCTGATGTCGTTTGCCTGCAGGAAACCAAGGCCCAGGAAGACCAGCTCAACCCGGCAGAACACCACCCCGCGGGTTACCACACCTTCTTCTTCGATGCCCAGCAAAAGGGCTATAGCGGCGTGGCAATTTTCAGCAAGCGCGAACCAGACCGGGTTATTCGCGGCCTGGGGGCAGGTTTTGAGGATATGGACGCCGAAGGCCGCTATATCCAGGCCGACTTCGGCAATTTGAGTATCATTTCCCTGTATTTACCTTCCGGCTCCGCCAAAGAAGAACGCCAGCAGGTCAAATTCAGCTTCATGGAACGCTTCACCTCCCGTCTGGAGGCCATGCGCAACGACGGCCGCGACTACATCATTTGCGGCGACTGGAACATCGTCCACAAAGAAATCGACATCAAGAATTGGAAAAGCAACCAGAAAACCTCCGGCTGCTTGCCCGAAGAGCGCGCCTGGCTGGACCTGCTGTTCGACAAACAAGGCTGGGTGGATGGCTTTCGTGTGGTCAACCAGGAAAAAGACCAGTACACCTGGTGGTCCAATCGCGGTCAGGCCTGGGCCAAAAACGTGGGGTGGCGCATTGATTATCAGGTAGTTAGCCCCAGTCTGGCTGCCAAAATCATCGCCGCGTCCATCTACAAGGAACAGCGATTTTCCGATCACGCACCTTTGACCTTGGACTATCAGGGCACGCTCTAACTGTCGTGGATTACCCACTCTGCTGCGTTTAAGAAATTTGCTCTACAATGCCGACAAAATTACCTTGCTACAGGAGATACCCATGAAAAAATGGCTCATTACACTGCTGTGTGGCCTGTCTCTGACCGCCTGTCAGCTACCCCAAAGCGCGGAAGACAAATTGGCGCAACTCGAGTCCGCCAAGGAACGCTACGCGTCCTTGTACGTTTATCTGAAAGAATTAAAGGCGTCACTGAAATATGCGGAGTTCTGGATTACCGTCCATCGACTGGAAGGTACTGACAGCGACGGTCAAGCGCATGTGCTGTTCGATGCCCCCGAAGGCAAAGCTATCAATCTGATCAGCCACGACGGTCTTGATGAGCTGCTGACCCTGGCCAAACTGCCTGTCGGCGACTACCAAAGTCTGACACTGACCGTTGGCCGTAACGTTCACATCGTCACGCCGGATCAAAAAGAAATCGACACCCACTTCCCCACCGAGGACAGTACCTACCGCCTGACCTTGTCTGGCCTGCTGTCGGTTTCTGTGGATCAGATTGCTCATTTCATCGTCAACATTGATCCTGATCAGTTCATCGTCGATGCTCAAAACGCTCTCGCACCCTACCAGGATGAAATCAAGGCAGCGATCGAGGAAATCAAGGACAGCGAGCTGTACCAGCAGATTACCACCGAACTGGAAGGTACCGTGGTTGAAATCAAAGGCAGCACGGTCTGGATTCAAACCGACCACGGCGTGCGCGTCAAAGTGGTCATTCCCGGCTTTGCCAGCATTTACAACGAGCATCGCAGTGAAACCGGCCTGAACCTGACCGCGCTGCAAAATGGCCAGTTGGTGCGTATTTTCGGCAAGCTGGTACGCAACGGTGACGAAATCATCCTCGAAGCCCTGACCTTGGCGCTGGAGCTGAACGAAGATGATCAACCCAGCAACACGTCAACCACCGCAGAGGTGAAAGGCGAAGTTGTCAGTGTTGACCTGAACAACGGCACCTTGGTTCTCGATGTGAAGAAAGCGTCCTTCGTTCCTGGCAGCGACCACATCAGCGTCATCGATCTGAACAACGCCTTGTTCGTGCGCGGCACCATCGACATGCTGGCCGCTGATGTTGAAGTGCGCATCAGTGGCCACTGGGATGGCAGCCAGTTAGACGCCAATGTCATCAAAATCGATGCGGCGGCTGATAGCCACAAATTGGAAGAGGAGGGTCATCGTGAGTCACTGAACACCCTGGCCGCCGTCGTCACCCTGGTAAACCTGCAACAGGGCACTATCGAAATCACCACGCCGGGCAGCAGTGTACCGATGGAAATCGCCATTGATCTAGATGACACCTGGTTCCAGAACGGCGACAGTGACTGTCTGCAGCCGGGAGCAAGCATTCAGCTGTATGGCACCCCAAGTGCGCACGCTGGCAGCATTGACGCCAGCAGCATCGTGTTTGATGAGCAAACCTGCTCAACCGAAGACAGTGCCGATCAGGCTGATGCCGACCATGACGAGGAAAATTCGGCACCGGCAACCGAGCCTCCTGCACAACTACCACCTGCTGCTGCCTAACCCCCAGCCCAGGAAACCACGAGTCCCCCCTTTTTCACCTTGCTGCGTGGTTTCCAATTTCAGCCTCTGCCAAAAACAGAGGCTTTTTTTTAAACTCCGTCGCAGTTCAGCATTGATTCAGGTCCAATTCACTTTTCGTTTCTATAGTCAGTTCATGAGCAGTACGTACTTGACCGGCTGGCTCCTTCCAGCCCCACACAGGAGACAAACTCATGAACACGACCGCCAAAACCGCCCTAGTCGCCGCCGTTTCGCTGGCCTTGGCAGGTTGCCCCAATCCGTTTGACCAGACTGAACAGAGCGTCGACAAAGCTAAAAAAGCCATCGCCGGCCTGAACAAACTGCACACTTACCTGACCAACAGCCCGCTGGCGCAGCTGGCCAACTACAACTACAGCGAGGCTTGGGTCACGCTGCACAAGGTCGAGGTTCGCAACAGCACGACCAACGCCAGCAGCGTCCTATTTAAAGATGACGTCGGCAAGAGCATCAACATTACCCGCCGCAGTGGCGTGGCTGAACTGCTCTCGCTGGCACCGGTTCCCAGCGGCAGCTATGACACCCTGATCATCACCTTGGGCAACAGCGCCAAAATCGTGCTGAACGACGGCTCCACCCTCAGCCCCACTTTCGGCAGCAATCCAACCTCAACCTACGACATCACCATCACTCTCGACCAGATCCTCAACCTGGCGCAAGACGTTTCCAGCGGCCTGGCACTGGAGTTTGACTTGGCCAGCTTCGCCCCTCAGGGCAACCAGATCCTCGATCCGCTGATCCGCGTCGTCACCAACACCACCACCTTCCAGCGGTTGTACGGCGAGCTAAACGGCACCATCACCGCCATCGACCTGGTTGGTCGGGTAGTCGCCGTCAAACTGAGCAACGGCACCGTGGTCAAACTGCAAATTCCGAGCTTCGCCACTCTGCTTGATGAGGCCACCAAGGCGCAGCTAGCACTTGCAGAGCTCAAGGTGGGCGACGTAGTGCAGTTCTTCGGCAACTACAACGCCAACCAGTTGCGGATGGAAATCCTCTCGCTGTTGGTTAATCCGCAGACAGTGAATCAAGGCACCGAAACCCAGGCCTGCGTCGGCGCCAACACCAGAGTGCGCGCCGAAGGCTACGTGGTCAGTTATGATGGCAACACCTTGGTGCTGGACATGGAGGAAGCCTCCTTCCTGCCCAATGGCGACACGCTTAATGTCATTGGCCTAGCCGGCGCAACCTTCCTGCGCGGCAACGCCAACATGCTGACTGTCGGCCAGGAAGTTGAAGTTCGCGGTAGCTGGAATTGCAGCAACCTGAACGCAGAAATCGCCGAAATTGACGATGCTCCTGCCTTGGGTCTAAGTGACAACGCTACGGAGTTGGCGGAAGTCAAAGGCAATCTGACTGTCGTCAACGGTTACCAAGTGACGCTTAACATCACCAGCAGCGAACATTTCAACTTGCTCAGCGGCCCCTTGGCAGTAGATCTCACCAATGCTTGGTTCAAGCAGGGCAACAATACCTGCCTGATCGTCGGCGCGAATGTTGAGGTCAAAGGTGTGGAAATCGTCGGCACACCCACGGGCCTGCAACCCAGCAGCGTGGAAATTGAGGGCTGCGCATCAGGAACCCTGCCTGACGATCCAGCATTCGACGACGATAACGGTACTGACGAGACCGACGAAACGCCTGATTCGGAAAATGCGGTCGAAGCCGGCGAAACGAACTAAGTCAACAGCCACAGCCCCAACAAACAAAAACCCCAGCCTAGGCTGGGGTTTTTGGCGCATACAACCATATAAAAAAATTAACGGCGACGACGGCTCACTACCAGACCGGCAATACCTACTGCCAAGCAAATCAGCGCAGCAGGCGCGGGTACTTTGTGAGTCATGTTAACTTCATTGTTGTTGTTGGTGGACTCGCTATCTGCCACGACGGCAAACGCAGAGCTTGTCAGCGTCATCAACGCAACAAAACCAGCGGCTAACATTTGTTTCTTCATATCATCCATCCTCTTAGGAAACGCTCCAAACATCTAATGCACACCTCGGGCCAACTGCATTATTTCCATTAAATACAGCCAATTACGAAAACAACTTAACGTGAATAGTTTGTTTTTGTAAAGTACTTCGACACCCAGCGCAAATTAGACGCTGACCCCATAGCCCTGTCAATAGTCAGGACACACAAAACACCTATAAATTTTATTGGTATAATCGGGCCATTCATTCCACAAAATCAAATGTCTACACGCTATCAACAAACCCATGCAGCGGAACTCGCCACTCGCACCTTACACTACAAAATCAGTAGGTTAAAACATGCTACGACCAAAGTCCGTGATCGGCGCCACCACCAGCATCGAGATCAACTGCAAGCCAATCATCACCAAAATCGGCGATAAATCAAAACCAGACACCGGCGGCAACAGATTACGCGCCCGGTACAGCAACGGATTGTTGATACTGTAAAGAATACTGACAGCAGGGTTATACGCCCCCGGATTCACCCAGCTGAGTATGACCTGGATTAAAATCCCAAAAATATAAATATTAATCAGCAAATCAAGAAGTTCGGCCATCGACAACACCACCAGCCCCATGGGCTGCGGCATGTGTCCCAGTACCAGCGCCACCAGAAACAGTTCCGCCATTTGCAGCAAAATCAGCGTCACCACGCTGGCCATGTCGATGCCAAACAGGCCGGGAATGAATCGGCGCATCGGCACCAGAACCGGATTGGTCACTTTGACAATAAACTGCGACACCGGGTTGTAAAAATCCGCCCGCACCAGCTGCATCAAAAACCGCAGCATAAACACCAGCATGATCAAACCAAAAATGGTCTGGATCAGAAAGGTTCCTGCGTTACTGACATAACCTCCACCCATTAGTCTGCTCCTAATTGTTTGGCCAGTTCCTGTGCCCGTTGATCCGCCGCCGTCATCGCTGCCGCGACCATCTCCGGCATACCGCGCTGCATGAACACGTTAATCGCCTGCTCGGTGGTTCCACCTGGCGAAGTCACCTTGGCGCGCAACGCCGCTGCGCCGTCGTCCGCCTCCAGCGCCAGCTTCGCCGCACCAAAGGCTGTCTGAAGCGCCAGCAGACGTGCGGTCTCGGCCTCCAGCCCCAACTGTTCGCCGGCTTTCTGCATGCTTTCGATCAACAGGAAAAAGTACGCCGGACCGCTGCCCGACAACGCCGTCACCGCATCCATCTGCGATTCCTGCTCAACCCATAGCGCCAAGCCAGTGGCGCGCATAATGCTCTCGGCCACTTCATGCTGATGCGCTGTCACCCGCTCGTTGGCAAACAATGCCGTCGCCCCGCTGCGAACCAGGGCTGGCGTATTGGGCATGGTGCGCACCAGCGCCACCTCTCCGCCCAACCAGCGCGACAAATCCGCCGTCGGCAAGCCTGCCGCGACCGAGATCACCAGCGGCTTGCGCTGCTGCACCTGTGGCGCCAGCGGCTTGAGGACGGACTTCATGATCTGCGGCTTGACCGCCAGCAGCAGCACGTCCACTTTTTCCAGCAACTGCGCGTTGTCATTGGCCACATGCAGACCATGGCGCTGCTGCAGATCCTGCAGCTTGCGCTCATCGACATCACTGACCCAAATGTCCGTCGGCTTGCAACCGGAGGCGATCAAGCCACCAATAATCGCCGAGGCCATGTTACCCGCGCCAATGAATCCAATTTTGCCTATCTGCATTGCCGTTCACCCAAAAATGCGTTGAAAAATAAAGTCTAACGCAATTATTGGCGAGCCCCAAAAATATCCGTCCCCACCCGCACGATGGCCGCTCCTTCCTTCACCGCCGCCTCCAGGTCGCCAGACATACCCATCGACAAGGTATCCAGCTGCAAACCCAGCTCGTCATTCAGTTGCTGCTGCAACTCGGCCAACTGCCGAAAGGGTTCCCGTTGGCGCTGATAATCATCTTCGTCACGCGGGATTGCCATCAGACCACGCATTTTCAGTCGCGGCAGTTTGCTGATTTTTTCTGCCGCCGCCATCAATTCCTCGGGGAGAAAGCCGGATTTGCTCGCTTCGCGGCTAATGTTCACCTGCAAACAAATATTCAGTTCGCCCATGTCCACTGGGCGCTGTTCGCTCAAACGCTGCGCAATTTTGACCCGCTCTACGCTGTGCACCCAGGTGAACTGACTGGCAATGGCGCGGGTTTTATTCGACTGTATGGGGCCGATGAAATGCCACTCAATCGGCAAATCGGCCAACTCGGCCTGTTTGTCCAGGGCTTCCTGTAAATAGCTTTCGCCGAAACAGGCTTGCCCCGCCTCAAACAATTCAGCAATGGCACTGGCGGGATGGCGCTTGCTTACCGCCAACAACATCGCATCTTCGGCACCACGACCTGCGACCGCCAATGCCTGGCGCAAGCGTGCCTGTGTTCGCAACCAACGCAGAACCAGCTCACTCATCTCTGTACCCTCGACCTGCTGTTGTTCAACCATATCGGCAGATCAGTCCTGATGTGAATATTGCCATTCGCCAATCCCCTCCAGTGCAGTTCGTAATTCCTCACCGCCGGCCGCCAACACATGGACATCTCCGCGCTGGTTGCCCAGCCAATGCTGTGCCAGGCCCAACACCGATCCAGAAAAACATCCCGGCAAGTCGTCCTCGCTCGCAATGCGCGAGGCGATCCCCCAATCCTCCAGCAGCGGCGCCGCCGCAATCACCCCCGGTGGCAGTCCCTGCACCATGAACTGGGAAGGCCGCAACGAAAACGGCGTTGCCGCAGACAACTGCAACAGCACCAATGCCTGGCGCTGACCATGGAACCAGCATTGCGCCGCGTGTATCGCCGTCGCCATGCCGGCCTCGTCGGCCAGCACCAGGACCGCGCCGGTCGTCGGCTGCTGCCAGCGCTGCGCGGCCAGCAGCTCCACTGCTTGGGGTAAATTCGAGGACAGTGACGGCGGAACGGCCTGGCGCGACAGGCACTCCACCCAGCGAGCCGCCGAGCGCATCACCGGCAGGGCCCAATCACAACCGGCAAAACGCAGGCGATCGCCTGGCTGCCACAAGGTGTCTGTCGCCGTATTAAAACGCAAAACGCTGGCACCATTGGCCAGCGTTTGGGTGGATTGCCAAGTCAGCTGCATCATCACGCCGAATGCTGGTAAACCACGTTGCCCGCCAGCAGGGTCGCATGCACCTGACCGCCACGGAATTCCCAGCCCAAAAACGGCGAGTTCTTACCGCGACTGCGCAGTTGCGCCAGATCAAACGTCCAGTAGCTTTCGGGATCAAACACGCACACATCGGCACAGGCGCCAACTGCCAGATGCCCGGAGTCCAGCCCCAAAATGCGGGCCGGTTCTGCCGTCAGCTTGGCAACCATCTGCGACAGACTCAGCACTTCTTCGTGCACCAAACGCAAACTCAGTGGCAGCAAGGTTTCCAGCGAGGAAATGCCCGGTTCGGTTTCGGCAAACGGTGCCAGCTTGGCGTCTGAATCGTGCGGCTGATGATCCGAGCAAATCGCCGAAATCACCCCCTCGGCCAAACGCTGGCGCAAACCATCACGATCACGCTCACTGCGCAGTGGCGGACGAACGTGGGCGTTGACGTTAAAGTCCCCTAAATCCATTTCCGTCATGTGCAGATGATGCGCGGTCACGCTGGCAGTCACTGGCAGACCATCGTGCTTAGCCCGCGCAATTTTGCGCGCCGCCTTGTCACCGGAAATATGCAGAAAATGCGCGCGTACGCCGGTTTGTTCAATCAACGCCAAGTCGCGCGACACACCGATGGTTTCGGCAATCACCGGAATACCGGTCAACCCCAGTCGTGAGCTCACTGAGCCTTCGTGAGCCACACCGGAACCACGCAACCAGGGGTCTTCGGAAAACAGCATCACCGGCATATCAACGCTGGCTGCATACTCCATCGCCCGGCGCATCACTTCGGTGTTGGTCACTTGCTTCAAGCCATTGCTGACCGCGACACAACCGGCTTTTTTCAGGCCGATCATCGGCGCCAGCTGTTCGCCTTTCAGCCCCAGGGTCAACGCGCCCACCACGTGTACTCGCGCCTGGCCAGCCTGTGCTGCACGGGCCAGAATGGATTCCACCACTGCACGCCCTTCAACGATGGGCGACGTATCCGGCGCGCACACCACCGTCGTAATTCCGCCCTTGGCCGCTGCGGCAGTTTCGCTGGCGATGGTGCCTTTGACTTCCTGACCCGGTTCGCGCAAACGTGCCTGCAAATCAATCAGACCCGGACACACCACCCGCCCTTTGGCGTTAATGGTCTGATCGGCAACAAAACCATCGGGCTTCGCGCCCACCGCCACCACTTTGCCTTCGGCAACGTACAGATCCAGCAACCCATCCACGCCATTGGCGGGGTCCAGCAGATGGCCACCCAAAATCGCAATTTTCATTACACCGCCCCTCTCGCCGCGACATTGCCCATGCACATGGACATCACCGCCATGCGCACCGCGACACCGTTGGTCACCTGTTTCAAAATCACCGATTGCGGACCATCGGCCACCGAGGAGGCGATTTCCACCCCACGATTAATCGGCCCAGGGTGCATCACAATGGCGGTCGGCTTGGCGTAGGTCATGGTTTCGTCGGTCAGACCGTAGGAGTTGTAAAATTCTTTTTCGCTGGGAATAAACGCGCCGCTCATGCGCTCTTTTTGCAGACGCAGCGCAATCACCACATCGACATCTTTCAGGCCGGCGCGCAGATCGTGATACACGTGCACACCCATTTGCTCAATGCCGCGCGGCATCAGGGTTTTTGGTCCAACCACCCGCACTTCGTTCACCCCCAGCGTGGTCAGCGCATGAATCTGCGAACGCGCCACTCGTGAGTGCAAAATGTCGCCAATGATGGCCACGTTCAGCGGTGCAAATTCACCGAAATGGCGACGAATGGTGAACATGTCCAGCATCGCCTGGGTGGGATGGGCGTGTGCGCCGTCGCCGGCATTGATTACGCTGACGTGCTTGGGCACGTGCTGGGCAATAAAGTGCGCCGCACCGCTGGTGGAATGACGCACAACGAACATGTCGACCTGCATCGCTTCCATGTTGGCCAGGGTATCAAGCAGGGATTCGCCCTTAGAGGTCGCTGAGGTGCTGATATCCAGATTCAGCACGTCGGCGGAAAGACGGTTGGCAGCCAGCTCGAAGGTTGAGCGAGTACGGGTGCTGTTTTCAAAAAACAAGTTAACGATGGTTTTTCCGCGCAGCAGCGGCACCTTTTTGACCGACTGCTCGGCAACCGAGCTAAACCCCTCGGCCGTGTCCATGATCTCCACCAAATGCTGACGCTTGAGTCCTTCGATGGAGAGAAAATGCCTGAGCTTTTTATCCTCGTTCAGCTGGATGTTATGCCTGTAGCTCATGCAAGGACCTTCAATTGGAGTTAGGTTTGGTGACGACCGCCAGTTGTAGCGGTTCAGGACCGGACAATTTTACCTGCTCATGCGCACCCAATACCATACGCGCACCGACCACATCGGCTTGAATGGGCAATTCACGGCCACCCCGATCCACCAGCGTCGCCAAAATCACTCGCGCCGGACGACCGTAATCGTAAATTTCATTGAGCGCCGCCCGAATGGTGCGGCCAGTGTAGAGCACATCGTCCACCAGAATGATGCAGCGGTCTTCCACCGAAAATGGCAAATTGGACGGACTAACCTGCGGATGCACGCCGATACGGGTAAAGTCATCACGATAAAACGAGATGTTGAGTTTGCCCAAGGGCTGGTTCAAACCCAGCGCTTCATGCAGCCGTTCAGCCACCCACACGCCACCAGTGTGTATGCCTATCATCACTGGCTCGTGCTCACACACATCACTGCACAGTGATTTCAGTTCAACGGTCATTTGCCGAAGCAGCGCTTCAACGTCGTATTGTTGTGTCATGCTGATTCATTTCCTTGTTGCTGTGCCAGCCAGGTTTCTACAATCACCTTGGCGGCCATACTATCGAGTTCTATTTTTCCACTGCGTTTGCGGTCTGACAAATCACGCAGTTGTTCCTCGGCCTCCACCGAACTCAGGCGCTCATCGACCATGAACACCGGCAGGCCGTAACGCCCATGCAGCCGATTGCCAAACTTGGTGGCGGCGACAGTGACCTCGTGCGGATTGCCATCCATGTGCATGGGCTTGCCGACAATCAACGCATCGGGTTGCCATTGTTTGAGCAGCGCTTCGACTTCGTCCCACACTGGCTGGCCGTCACGTGCCTTGAGCACACACAGCGGACTGGCGCTCGCCGTCAGGGTCTGCCCCACCGCCACGCCGATGCGCAACCGGCCATAGTCAAATCCGAGAACACGGTGGATTGGTTTTTTTGACATGCCTGACAGCAAACTCAGTCATGACCAGCATCG
Source organism: Gammaproteobacteria bacterium (assembly GCA_029884425.1). NCBI lineage: Bacteria > Pseudomonadati > Pseudomonadota > Gammaproteobacteria > Gammaproteobacteria bacterium. Next base: position 4,117 of record JAOUHV010000015.1, on the reverse strand, counting down.
CTGGACAAACGGGACAGATCCACACCCACACTGCGCGCAGCCGCTTCCCAGCGCTGCTCAATGGGCAGATCAAACAAAATCTTCGGGTCCGCCGGGCCGGTCAGCCAGGCATTGGCCACCATTTCCTGCTCCAGTTGTCCCGCTGTCCAACCGGCATAGCCCAGGGTAATCAGCAACCGGTCCGGCCGATAGCCTTCAGAAATCGCTTCGAGAATATCCAGCGAGGTAGTCAAGGCCAGGTCATCGGTGATGCGAATGCTGGAATCCCAATCGCCCGCCGGCGAGTGCAGAATGAAACCGCGCTCCTGCTCGATCGGCCCGCCCAGCAACACGATCTGATCTGCCAGCGATTGCTCCGGCCATTCCAGATCCATTTGCGACAACACCTCACCCAGGCTGATGTCGGTTTGCCGGTTGATCACCAGCCCCAACGCGCCTTGTTCGCTGTGTTCACAAATATACGTCACGCTGTGATAGAAATTCGGGTCATCCAGCGATGGCATCGCGATTAAAAAATGGTTAGTTAAATTCACAGTATCCGTCATGAGGTTAAGTATCAGGGAGTCCCTAGTAAACAGCAAGTCGTAAGCTCATTGGCTGACGACATTGCTGTCACCCAAAAATTTCCAAGTGCGAGTAATATGCAGCACATCGGTGTCCTTGCGTATGGCTTCGGGGAATGGCAGATAGGGCGACGCATCACGCACTACCTGAATGGCATAATCATCCAAAATTTTGTACCCCGAAGAGCGTTTAATCTCCACGCTATAAATCGTGCCATTGGCGTTCAGCGCCACTTCCATCAGCAAACTGCCAGTCAAATGCTGACGCTGGGCTTCGCCGGGATAGTGCAAGTTCCCCAGCGTTTCTACCTTGCGGCGCCAGCCGTCCATGTAGGCCGCGTATTTGTGTTCACGCGTAGTGGCGGAAATAAATGTCCGCCGTGGCATTTCTGCATAGGCGCGAATCGAATCGCCAATTTCCACTTCCAGACTGGCAATGTCCATGCTGCGACTGATCAACTGCGCGGCATTCACTTCCTTCGATTCAACTTTTTTCTGCGGTGAAACTTCCGATGTCCACTTGTGCGGTGCCTTCGCCACCGTCATCACTTCCACCCGTGGATTGCTGGGCGAAGGTGGCGACATGGCGGGTGGATTGGGCGAGGTTAATTCCGCACTGTCTTTGGGCAGCAAGCTGGGAAACATGGTTTCTGGCCGGACTTTTTCATCGGTATTGCCGCCGCCTTCCTGATTGGCCTGAGCAACGTAGTGCGCATTCTCCGGCGCATTTTTGCTTTGGCTGTTCACCAATGTCACTTCGATGCTGGGTACCTGCGGCGTTTTGCTTTCTTCCTGATTGATGCCAAAGCTCACACCGAAAATCACCAGGGCGTGCAACGCTGTCGCCGCCAGGATCATTAATCCCAAACGGTCTCGCGGCAGCTCCAATGCCTCCCAGTTATAGTGCAGTGACGACGTCATCTGTTTTCAATCGCTTCAACAAATAGTGACAAATCCAACCGTTGATGATGCCAAACACCAAGGCAGCGGTCAGCAACACCGGCAACAATCCCAGCAGCGCCGGATGCGGCACAAACAACGCCCAGGCCAGCACAAACTGCCCCAGCATATGCGCCACCGCCGCCAGCACGCCCACACCGATGGGCGTCAGCCCGGCAAACCGGCCCCGCCCCAACCACAACAGCAACGCCATCGCCATCAGCATCGCCACCGCGCCACCCAGACTCAGAAAAAAAGTCGGCGTCATGAACGTGCCCGCCAGCAGGCTGCCGCCCAACACCCGCAGCATGCTGACCCACACGGCCGCTTTCCAGCCGTACAAAAAACACACCGTCAGCGTAATCACGTTCGCCAGTCCGGGCTTCACTCCCGGCAGCAACGACGGAAACGCGCCTTCGAGCACGTGAATGGCAATGCCCAAAGCGGCGAGTTGCGCTATGCGCCAGTCTTCGGCGCTGACGGTTACCTGCGTTGTTGCCATCAAAAATTCATTGCATCGTAAACTGTGTTTTCCGCCACCACGCGCAGGCTAATTCCGTTGGGCAGACACACACTGGTTTCGCCCGCATGGTGCAGATGCCCGGTGCGAACACATAATTTTTCCGGGCAGGGTGAATCAACAAACGCCGCGTTGCCATCGCGTATCTGAATCACCGATTCGCCCAACAAGCCACGCACGTGAAACTCCTGGTTCTGGGTTAAATCCAGCCGCGCGACCACTTCACCGCCACGCGCCACTTCCAGCCACTGGCCTTCGCCGCGATTCCACAACAATCCGTACAGCAAGGCCACCAGCAGCGTCACCACAGCGATCACCACACGATCGCCTTTGGTCACAGCGACACCACCGTCACTGCCGTTTTGGCATTCACAAATTCCACCCGCGACTGCATCGCTGGCGTTAGAAAAATCCGCCCTTGCGAATCAATCACCATCACCTGCTGTAAACCCAACTGCTTGGCAATGCGTAGCCAATCATTAGGCCCCGCCACCAGCAATGCGGTTGCCGCCGCATCCGCCACGCTGGCCTGCGGATACATCACTGTCACCGAGGTCAAACCCTTGGCCGGGTAACCGCTGCGCGGGTCCAGAATGTGATGATAGCGTTGGCCCTGATATTCAAAAAATCGCTCATAATCGCCGGACGTCACCACCGATTCATCGCCACGAACTGCGATACTGGCCAACACCCCAGGACTGCGCGGATCACGCACGCCGATGGTCCATGCCTGTTTGCCTTTGCTGCCTATGGCGCGCAAATCACCACCGGCATTAACGATCGCATCCTTCACACCTGCCGCACGCAATTTCGCAATCGCCGCGTCCACTGCCACGCCTTTGGCAAACCCACCAAAGTCCAGCTGCAGCGCTGGATTATCGCTGCGCAACTGATCACCCTGCAGATGCAGTTGATGCATGCTCAGATTTTGCTGCAGCAGCAACTGTATGGATTCCAACGACGGCGGCGGAACATCACCTCGCACGTCTTGATGAAATCCCCACAACTTCACCAGACTGCCAATCGCCGGATTAAACAAGCCATCACTGCGATCAGACAAAACCGCCGACTGCTCGATCAATTGTTGAATCGCTGGCGACACGCTGGCGGCCTGACCCGCTGCCAAGGCGCGATTGATATCGGCCAATTCACCATTCTGCCAGGGCTGCCATTGCGCATGCAGACGTTTGAATTCCTGCTGCACTTGTTCGCTTAATTGCTTGCTACGCTCAGGGGTTACGCCGTAGAAACTTAAATTGATCACCGTGCCCATGGCATAAAATTCTTCACGCTGCGGCGCATCATCGCCACAACCTGACAACATCCAGAGCACCAGGAACAGCAGCGCGCCACGCATCATTGCGTTGCCAGTCTCGCGGCAATCACATCCATCAAATCACCGGCGATGTCGAGCTGATACTGCGCATCCAACTCACGAATACAGGTCGGACTGGTCACATTGATTTCGGTGACGTAATCGCCGATCACATCCAGCCCCACAAACAGCAGGCCGCGTTTTTTCAACTCTGGCGCGATCTGTTCACACAACCAGTAATCACGCGTAGTCAGTGGCACGCCTTCACCACGCCCACCGGCCGCCAGGTTGCCACGCAATTCGCCCTTGGCGGGAATACGCGCCAGCGCGTAAGGCACCGGTTTACCATCGACCAGCAAAATGCGCTTATCGCCCTGCAGAATTTCCGGCAAATAGCGCTGCGCCATCACCATCACTTGATCGAACTGCGTCATGGTTTCCAAAATCACGCTGAGATTGCCATCATCGGGACGCACACGAAAAATCGATGCGCCGCCCATCAATCCCAGCGGCTTGATCACCACATCCTGCTGTTCGTGAATGAATGCGCGTAAACGCTCGCGACTGGCCGTCACCAACGTTGGCGCACAACATTGCGGGAAATGGGTAATAAATAATTTTTCGTTGGCGTCGCGTAGACTTTGCGCCTTGTTGACCACCAAGGTACCGCGCTGTTCGGCCAGTTCCAGCAGATAGGTGGTATTGATGTATTCCATGTCGAACGGTGGATCTTTACGCATCAATACGGCGTGCTGTTCGTCCAACGGTGATTCGACCCGC